>JAQTTS010000099.1 GCA_028710655.1 Dehalococcoidales bacterium | reverse complement strand
TGGTAGGGGTCGCTGCTATTGGTGTAGGCATTGGCGTTGAACTGGCTACTCATGCCGACATCGGCTGGGCGATAGTCACTACTGGAAGCTGTCTGGTCGCCATCGGTGGGGTTATCTGGGGCAAGTTCATGCGGAAGGGATAAAGCATAGGAGGACGCTATGGACAGATTCTATATCGCATTGGCGGCTTTAGCGGGTGGACTGGCTGCTGCTTTTGCGGGCTGGCTGGAAAGCAACGAACCCTTTAATCAGCGTAAATTCGGCAGTTCGGCTATACGGGCTCTGATTGCCGGCGCGGTCTTCGCGGCGGGCTACGAGCTCTCCGGCTCGTTAGGTATGTTGGATTTGTTCTACGCCTTCCTGGGAGGTGCCGGCGTGGACGTCCTGGGCAACCGTATCGCCAGTAAGCTAGGTAACGGCAGTTTTCCTCTACCCAACAGCCCTACAGATACGGAAACATCAACTCCCGAGAAGAAGGATGAATAGATGGCACAGTATGCCGATGTAATTGAAATAGTCTCCCCGTCCCAGGCAGCGTCAGGGAGCCGGTTAGACATCACCGTGCGGGTAAAAAACCTCTACTCTGCTCCTATCGGCATCATGGTGGGTGGCGGACTGGAATACGGCGTCTCGCCCTGGCCGGGCATCAACTTCCCGGAGAACAGCGCCAATGTGGACGGTGGCGTGACCTATTCCTTCAACGGTTATCTTTACATGCCAGACAGCCGGGTAACCATTCATGCTTACAGCTACTGGTACGGAGCGGACGGCTACTGGTATTTCGATGACGAGCTCACAAAGGTGATTAATCTCGCCAGCCTGACACCGCATGTGAGCGAGTTTCAGATAGCGGATTTCTACAAAGTGTAAGGAGGCAAACCATGGAACTGAAAACACTGGCTATAGACCTTGGAGAGTTTAAAACTCTAGAGGAAAGCACGCAACCGCTGCCGGAGCCGCTGGTCGCTGGCTGGTATATCGACCCGAAAACCGGCGAGCGTATTTTCTACGACCCGAATACCCATAAGTTCTATACCCTGGCTGGTGGAGTCTACATCCCGCTGGGCTATATGAACCCGGCTCCTAAGCAGGTAACGCTGGCACCGGGGGAAAAGCTCAAGATAACCATGTCCTTCAAGTATTCGGGACCTGCCATCGCCAGCGCCGTGTGTTACTACTCCATCGGAGTGTACGGGCTATTCGGTTTTGATGAGAAGATGGTGGGACAGAACTCAAAGAGCATTCCCCAATACACGACGCCGACCCAGGTGACCGATTCATACACCTTTACCCTGCCGACCAATGTGGGTAACGACTGGGACGACATCTACTGCAAGATATACGGCGGCTCGCCGGGTGTCCCCCAGACCCTTTTCGGCTATGAGCAGGCCCTATTGATTGTGGGCAAAGACCCGACCATCAGTGAGTTTACAATTGCGGATTTTGCCAAGGTGTAGGGGGTTAGCGTGGCACTTGATTTGGTTCTGACACCAATGGCTCTTGAACCGAAGACCTTCAACGCCGGAGACAAGGTCAGGGTAACCGTGTCCTTCAAGTACGTCATCGGCGTGAACACCACGGTGAGGCTGTTTGCTGGACCCTATTACACCAACCTGTTCGGCAAGCATATGGTTGACCAGTGCGTAGGTCAGGCCGATTTGTCGCTGGTGGCTGCCTCGACGCCGACGGACGGACGCGCCACGATTGACTTCCTCCTCATCCCTAAAGCCCAGGGCGGTATTGATAACGGGACTTACGGCCTGAGGGTCTGGGTAGAGGGCACTAATGCCGTCGCCGAGCAGGACAACGTCATCATAGTTACGGGCAATACGAGCGGTGGTGATATGTTCACTGCCATGATGCCCATGCTGATGATGCTCATGATGCTGGGCATGGTCATGCCAATGGTCCAGGGAATGGGTGGAGAGGAGACGGAGTAATGGCCAAGACCTACCTGGAACCGGAAGAAGTCGGGCAGCTTGAGGAGGCTGCCGATAACCTGCGGGACAGGCTGCTTATCCGGCTTTTGTTCCGATTGGGCTGCCGTATCTCGGAAGTCCTGGGCATCGGCGAAGAGGACATTGACTTCA
The DNA here is from genome assembly GCA_028710655.1 of Dehalococcoidales bacterium. Next base: position 5,477 of record JAQTTS010000099.1, on the reverse strand, counting down.
GGCTGGGAACGGTAACCATCCAGCACCTCAAGGTCAGGATGAAACTCTTCTGTCCCCAGTGCCATGCTAGGCTGGCCAAGACAGCCAAGTTTTGCCCGGGCTGCGGGGATAAGGTGGAGAGAGTAGTCAGCGAAGCAAGCGAGCATCGCCGCCAGCGGGTATTGCCAGTGGACAGGGATACTATGAACTTGTTGAAGGAATACATTGACCATGGTGGCCCGGTGGAAATTAATGGACGGAGGCTGTTATTTGAAATAAAACGCCGGCGGGCGGCGGATATCGTCAGCCAGTGTGCCGCCAGAGCCGGGCTGGGTTACCTGGTTAATCCGGAGACAGGTGAACTACGAGGCATCAGCCCTCACCGGCTGAGAGATGCCTTTGCGGTGATGGCGGTGAAGAAGGATGACTCCGGGGACGGACTGCGGCTCCTGCAGGAGCACCTCGGTCACCAGAACATTACCACGACCATGAGATACCGCAAGGTATCGGGGGAAGAACAGAAGGAGTGGTACGAAAGGATGTGGCAGAACTGAACGCTTCCAGAGGAGGTGACTAATGGGAAGATATGCTAACCATGAAGACTTTGGCGCCAATGCGCCTATCAATTTTAGAGAAGACACGACCAGTGAGTCCTATCTCAAGGGCATGTCTGGCATTGCCCCACCGGGAATGAAGCCGAAAGCGATGCGCGGGAAGCGGTATGAGGACAACACCGACTTCAAGGCTTCGGTAAAGTGGCATCGCAACTTCGATATCGCTATGTTTGGCGGCACAGACATTGGGTTCCCGGAATCCGAAACCAAACAGATGGGGCTGGAGGAAAAGATTGATGGCATTGAAAGAAAACCGGGGCGGAGATAGACATGTTGTATGGCACGATAGCCATCAAAAATAAACAGTGGAATATCAATATAGCCACTACTCTCTGGGAACTGACGCAGGGATTGGGTGGATTGTCTGACATGCCCGTTCAAGAAGGTATGTTGTTTGACCTGGGCATGTCCCAGACTATTCAGGTGACTACCGTACCGATGCTCTTTCCGCTGGATATTGCCTTTTTCTCGGAAACGCTGGAAATCACCGAGGTCTACCGTAATATCCAGCCGGGCTATCTGGTAACCTCCATTTCGCCAGCCCGCTACTTCCTGGAAGTCAATGCCGGGGAGCTGGAGGGAATCGAAAGTGGAGACCAGGCTACGGTCGAATTGCTATCCATCCAGGAGTCGGTAATACAGCCTGACTGGATGTCGGCGGTAATTGGCTTTATGGGAATCGTGGTCATGGGCATCTTTGCCACCTGCATCATTAGAGACATGGTGAAAGGATTGTTTGGAGAGCAAAAACAGCCGGAGCTACTCCCCCAAACAAAGCCATTTGGAAAATTCACTTTGCGGATGGACCGCATGGGCAATATTACCATTACTCATGATAAGCGCCCCGGCCAGAGTGTCTTTCTTCAGTTTGAGTCGGATAAAGAGCTGGTCTTTGACCTTCTGAAAAAACCCGAGCGGAAAGACCTCGAAGCCGGCTGGAACATCGAAATAAAGGACACTGAACCTCGAGCTTCCATCCTGAACGAGCTCTGTGAGGTGAGCGGGCAGGAGAACGGGAGTCAGCCAGCGGTAGTTCCTGTAAAAGCGACCTGTCTAAAAGAACCGAGCCTGGATTATTTAACGGATAGCCCTGAATATCTTACCTGGACGATTGAAGACATCGGCTACCGGGAGAAGATAGATAGCGCCTTTCTGGAAGCGATTGCCCGGGCGGGGAGTAAGAGATAACCATGGCCATTGTGAATGTCTCGGCTCCTCCCCGGGTCCTCACCATGGAGGAATATCGCTCAGCATGGCAGCCACAAGGCTGGCAGCTTATCATCATTGGCCCGACCTCCACCTGGCGGCAGGAGTGGGGTGAATGGGAAGCCATCAGGGATATTGTCCAGAACGCTCTGGATGAAGCCGAAAGCTATCGCTGGGGATATGATAGCGAGGGATTGTGGATTGCCGACCGGGGTAGAGGAGTCGGAGTAGCTGACTTCCTGCTTGGACCACCCAAGCTCAAGCCCGATTGGGCGCGGGGTAAATATGGCGAAGGCATGAAGATTGCTGCCCTGGCTTTAATTAGAAAGGGCTATTCAGTCCGTGTAGAAACTACGGGACGGGAGCTCTGGATTATCTTCTTAGAGCAGGATGCAGATGGCAAGGTGCAGACCTTGGCGGCTCTCTGGCGAGCCGGTGGGACCAAAGTCGGTACCAGGTTTCACATCATCGGCTATATCGGTAGTGCCTATGAGGATAAATTTGCTGTTAATCTACCCAGGAAGGATATCATTGCCGAAGGTCCCAGCCGCTTGGCTCAGCCAATAAGACGATTTAACCAACTCATAGACCATCCTTTTCCCAATGGCTCGAGGATATACGTCCGCGACATCTATATGCGTGATTTCAACAGTCCCTTCTCTTACAACCTGTGGGGTTTTGATATGGCACCCGACCGCCACGGTCCTAAGAACGAGTCGGATATGTGGTTGGATATGGGCCGGCTTTGGAGCTGTATCACTAACCTTAGGCTGCTCGAGGTCTTCATGCAGATGGTACGACATCCGCCCATCGTTGAGACCGAGGAAAGCCACAATATCAATATGAGCGCCTGGGACATGGGGTATGAGCCGGTCACTAACAAGCCCTATGCCCAGTTCGTTAAAGAGAATGCCTCCGTCTGGCGGGACGCCTGGGTGAACAACTTCGGTGAAAATGCCGTCATTCGCACCTCCGACCGCTGGGACGGCACGGTGAAACATCTGGGCTATGTGTCGGTGAGTGTCAACTGGAATGCGAGAGACACTCTGGCTCAGGCAATCACCACTGACGCGGACCTGGTCAAAGCCTCGCAGGAAAGGCTTAGAGAGGTTGAAATTATCCCTGACGAAAGGCTCAGTACCAAGCAGCGCACCCACCTCAAGCTCGCCCGGGCTATTTCTGATGAGATTGCATCTTATCGAAAGGTCGGCGGCGTCCATGCTGCTATTATACCGCCAGCCTCCGATAGAGTAAGAACAGCGGGGATGTACAGCCGGACCACCCAGGAAATCTTCATCGCCTCTGACCAACTGGAGCAGGGAAGGTCAACCATTGATACGGTAATCCATGAGCTGGCGCATCATAGCTCTGGCGCTGAAGACCTGGAACAAGAACACAGCACCGATATGACCAAAATAGCGGCAAGAGTGGTGGAGATGACCTCTTACGGAAAGTTCGACGAGCTGATGAAAGGGGTGATGTGGTGATGTACCGAACCTCCCAGGAACAAATGAATGATGTCTTTGCCTTCGGCATGGCTCTCATGTTTGTCGGCCTTATGTTTGGACTGATGAGGTCCCTGGTAACTACAGCTTTGCAGCCCGAGAAAGAAACTCCCAAGCTCCTTCCCCAGACATCGCAAGATACCGAATGGGAAAACGCCTACGGACCGAAAGGCAAATGGGTGGCCACCATAAACGGATATCCGTTAACGATAGAGTATGTGCCGTACGATTTGAGCGGACAGGGCAGACATTACCGGATAACAACGCGCTACAACAGGGAGATGTTTGAACACCAGTTTTACAAAACTCTTGAAGAAGCTCAGCGTGCGGCAGCGGCATTTGCCAAAAAACTACGTCCGCAAACACGATTAACGCATGATGGTTCGTTTGTGCCGCTGGTGCTGATTGAAGGCAGTGAGATGATGCCAGTTCAATATCGTCATCTTGCGAGTTGGGTAAGTGCACCCCTGCCGGAATACAGCCTGGCGGTGGAAATCATGCCCGCGGTTGAAGCTGTCGCTGGTGAGCGCAAGATTGACGCCGTTATGAAGCAGCTCAAAGACGGCGTGGAAACCATACAACAAAGCGATAATTTCCGGCTGTTCCTTTCAACTATGGCCAAGTTCCACGATTACAGCATCGGTAATTTGATACTCATCATGATTCAGAAGCCTGCTGCCACCCATGTCGCCGGCTTTAATACCTGGAAAGACCTGGGCCGGTGGGTGAAGTCCGGTGAGAAGGGTATCGCCATTCTAGCCCCGGTGATGCCGCCAAGGCCGACTTGTCCCGACTGTGGAACCAGGATACGCAAAGGTGTCAGGTTCTGCCCCCAGTGCGGAAAAGAGGTCCAGGTTGAAGAGGGAATCGAAGGAGCACCACGCTTCTTTAGAGTGGTGTATGTTTTTGACTTGAGTCAGACAGACGGCAAGCCATTACCTGAGTTTGCCGTGCCGGTGCTGACCGGCGAAGCTAACGAGGAACTTTTCAGTAAGGTGTTGGCGCTAGCTAAATCCCAGGGACTAACAGTTAGCTTTGAGTCCCGACCGGAGCAGGACCCGGAAATAAAGGGGTTCTATGCCGGTAAGCTCATCTGGGTTCGCCCTGAAGAGCCGCGAGCGCAGCAGCTAAAGACCTTGCTCCATGAAGTCGCACACTATTACTCTGAAGGAGTCTTTCAGATACCCCGTAGAGATGCCGAGACCATAGCTGAGAGCGCTGCCTTTGCAGTCGGCGCCCATTTTGGATTTGATACAGGAGTGAGGTCATTCCCCTATGTGGCTTTGTGGTCACAGGACAAGAAGATTTTGGAGCAGAACCTGGCCGCCATACGTAAGGTAAGCGTCACCATCCTGGAAAGCCTTGAGAGAGAACCGGCGGTTGAGCTTCTCCCTATGATAATCAAATGCGCCTGGTGTGGTAAGTATTTGGGTGAGAAACCGCCTTATGAAGATAAGAGTGTAACTCACAGCATCTGCCTTGAATGCAAGGCAAAACATTTTCCGAAGAAGGAGCCAAAGCATGGTAATGCAACTTAGACCAGCCAGAGGTGGCTTCTTGAGGCCTTTTGGCTGTGGCTGGTTTATCCGTGAGTTCTTGCTGGGGCATGGTCCCGAGGGCTCCCCGACGATAGAGCCAGAGAAAGGCGCAGTCCAGGAAGACATTTTCTATCATTACAAGCTCGCACTGCACCGAGCTTATGCCCAGGATACAGTTGCCTGGGAGAATGATGAGCGTATCAGAGCTGGTAAAGGTCCTTACAGTGAGGAGGAATATGCCGAACGGGTTGACTGGCATTTGCGGCGAATCCCCTATAAGCTGGTCAAATGCCGTTACCACAGTTTTCAGAGATATTTCCACTGGCTGAAGCAACTGGGATGGGTAGAAGTAACCGGAGAAGAAGAAAAGTCTTCAGTTCAGGAAAATGTGGAGAAGTCTCGTTCTGAGGCTGGTCTAGAGCCTTATGAAACACCACCCCGCAAATACTACCGCCTTACGAGAGAAGGTATTGAAGCTCCCGATTACCAGTGGTCGAACCCGCTTATCACCTGTCATCCAGAGATTGCTGGAATACCGGCATTGGATTACTTTCGCGGTAAACGGAAGGAACGAAAGTATGTCAAAAAACAACCTACCAAGCGGCATCCTAAAAAAGACTGATATGAACTGACTA
>JAQTTS010000098.1 GCA_028710655.1 Dehalococcoidales bacterium | reverse complement strand
TTTACCGATATGGCCGATCGGGTGCATCTTGCCCACTTTTTCGAAGTACTGTGCCGGCGTCATTCCCGAGTCCTGGGCCTCTTTTTCGGTCAGCCCGGTATGAATATAGCCGGGGTGTACCGAATTAACCCGGATATGATATCCGGCCTCAGCACAGGAAAGCGCTATCGCCTTGGTAAACGATCTCACCGCTCCTTTCGAGGCGCAGTAAGCAGGCAACTCCGCCTCACCGACCATGGCATCGATGGACGAGATATTCACTATCGAGCACGGTTCTCCGTTCTTCTTCATAACCTCAATACCGTATTTGCAACCCAGGAAAACCCCGGTCGCATTGATATTCATTATCCAGTTCCATTCATCAAGAGATGTCTCTTCTATCGTTTTCGCCAGTGAAACGCCAGCATTGTTCACCAGGATGTTAAGCTTGCCATATTTTTTGACCACCTCACCCAGCACCTTTTTCCAATCATCCTCGCTAGTGGTATCGAGTCTGAGAAAGATGGCCTCCCCGCCTTGCTTTTTAATACGCTCCGCCAGCGCCGTTCCCTCCTCTACCTTCTTCCTGGTAGTAACGACGACCTTAGCCCCCTCCTTCGCAAACAGCTCGACGTGTCCTTTCCCGATGCCAGCAGCCCCTCCGGTAATCAGGGCTACCTTGCCATCCAGTCTTCCCATTTCCTTGCTCTACCTCCGTGCTATTATTTTTTTCACCGACAGAATCGAGAGCACATACCTCTCGGCCGGACCCTCCGATACGGATGCCTTCACCTGTCTTCTGCTGCGTCCGGTAGTCTTCAGAGGGTGTTTGAATATGCCTTACAGTCAGGTTATAGCCCATTTCGATAACGATGTCAATAGTAAAAATGCCCTAATGCAAGCCGTAAGACGGGTGTTGCAAAGGTATGTGGGGAAGGTTAGAATAGAAATCAATGAGTATCATTGTTTCCGGCTCTTTAGCCTACGACAGAATCATGGACTTTCCGGAGTACTTCGCCGACCACATCCTTCCTGATAAACTGCACGTTTTAAACGTTTCTTTTACCGTGAACGGTATGGTCGAGAGGCTCGGCGGTACCGCGGGCAACATTGCCTACGCGCTCTCGCTACTGGGAGAAAGGCCGATCGTTCTGGCTGCCGTCGGCCGTGACTACCAGAGATACTTCGACTGGCTGGCGGCAAAGAATATCGCCTGCGACGGCATCAGGATTATTGAAGATGAGTTCACCGCCAGTGCCTACATCACCACCGACCGTGCCGACAATCAGATCACCGGTTTTAACCCCGGTGCCATGAAATACCCCTCCTGCTTTAACTTCGACAGGGTTAACCCCAAAGACAGCATCGTCATTATCGCCCCGGGTAATCTCGAGGATATGATGAATTACCCGCGGAGCTGTAAGTCCAGGGGTATCGACTATATTTTTGACCCCGGACAGTCACTACCGATGTGGAACAAGAAAGATCTCATCGGGGGGATAGACGGCGCAAGGATACTGATCTCCAATGATTACGAACTGGAAATGATTTTTAACAAAACCGGCCTCGATAGAAAAACGCTGCTCAAGAAGGTGGAGACTGTTATTACCACACTGGGTGAAATAGGCTCCCGGGTCTGTACCGGATGCAGTGAGATTAACATCCCTGCTGCTAAAGCAAGGGAGGTTCTGGACCCGACCGGAGCCGGCGATGCCTACCGGGCCGGCCTGATTAAAGGGTTGATTGAAGGCAGGAGCATCGAACAGTGCGCTAGGATGGGAGGGGTCTGCGCCTCCTTCGCCGTGGAGTACTACGGTACTCAGGAATACCATTTTAGCCAGCAGGAATTCCAGGAGAGGCTCGATAAATACTCTGGCTAGCGCCTCCTGGAGCATTAGTAACTGAATATCAACCTGCCCCGGCCGGCCGGCGGTGGAGAGAGCCGGGTGTCATTTAGGAAGAGGGTTACATTATTGCACATCAAAAGCTGATTATGTTATAATCCGGTCAGGTGAAGAATGAGTTGCGAAGTGGGTTTGAATCCCACTTTTTTGTTCTATAGGGATAAAAAATTGGGGGGCTTAAGCGAAAGATGAAAAGCGACTTTGTGCTCGCCATTACGCAGCTCTCAGCCGAGAAGAACCTTCCTCAGGAGGTAGTCATCAAGGCAGTCGAGACAGCCCTGGTGTCGGCCTACAAGAAGGACAGCTTTGCCGCCAATCAGAATATCTCGGTCAAGATTAACCCCAATACCGGAGCGGTGCAGGTATGGGCTGAGAAGTCCGTGGTCGAGCAGCCATCGGATCACCGCCGTGAGATATCATTGAGCAAGGCAAAGGAGATCAAGCCGGACGTTAAGCTGGGGGACATTATCGAGGTTGAGGATACCCCTCACAATGCCGGACGTATTGCTGCTCAAACAGCCAAACAGGTTATCCTGCAGCGACTTCATGAAGCGGAGCACAACGCCATATTCGAGGAATACGCCGATAAGGAAGGGAACCTTATCACCGGGGTAGTACGGCGTATTGAGCCCAAGCAGGTTTCCATTGATTTGGGCAGGGCGGAGGCAGTACTGCCGGCGGCCGAGCAGATGCATAACGAGAGGTACCGGCTGGGACAGAGAATCAGGGTCTATCTCCTGGAAGTAGCCCAGAATCCTAGAGGGCCCTTGGTGATAGTATCACGTTCTCACCCGAATCTACTACGGCGTCTTTTTGAATTGGAAGTCCCCGAAATCAGCAGCGGCGCAGTCGAGCTGGTATCGGTAGCCCGTGAAGCCGGCTATCGGAGCAAGGTAGCAGTAGCCGCCCGTCAGGAAGGCATCGATCCGGTCGGCTGCTGTGTCGGGCTGCGCGGTATTCGGATACAGAATATCGTTAATGAGCTAAATGGGGAAAAGATAGACGTCGTAATGTGGAGCATGAATGCCCCCGCTTATATCGCCAGTGCTCTCAGCCCCGCCAAGGTACTAAGTGTTGCGGTAAATGGAGATTCGGCTACTGCGATTGTTCCTGACGGCCAACTCTCGTTAGCTATCGGCAGAGAAGGGCAAAACGTCAGGCTGGCTGCTAAACTCACCGGATTGCGTATCGATATCAAGAGCGCTTCGGAGGCGGAGGCTGAGGCGCAGGCCAGGCCGCTAGCGGCCGAGGCGGAGGAAGCAGCTGCGGTTGGTGAGGAGATTAGCGGCGAAATACCGGCTGTTGAAGAGCCGGCCCGGATAGATATTGCTGAGGCAGAGGAGGAAGAAGAGGTCGGTATACCACTGCAACCGATAAGCACCGACATCCCTGCGATCACTGCCCAGCCTAAGGTAGCCGCTGAGAAAACCCGGATTAGATTTGCTGAAGAAATTGCAGTTCCACAGCCGATTAAGCCCGGGGCGAAGTTAAAGAAGAAAAAGAAAAAGGGTGTTTCCGACAAAGAAAGTGCTGAGGACGGCATCAAAATCAAAAGACTGCGCCGAATGCCGGGTGGTATAGAGATTGATGATGACGAAGAGTATTAGTCGACATATACCGCAGCGTACCTGCGTGGCCTGTCGTCAGGTAAAACCGAAGCGTGAGCTGACCCGGCTGGTCTGTGTTTCCGACGGGGCCATCGAGATTGATACCAGCGGCAGGAAACCGGGGCGTGGTGCTTATTTGTGCCGTAATATCGAGTGTTGGAAAGCCGGATTAATGAGTAATCGGCTGGATTATACTCTGCGGACCACTATTACCAAGGAAAATCGGGAACGGCTTATGAATTACAGCAAAGACCTTGCGGGAGAGTAGCCTATGGTAAGAGCAAACAATTCCGACAGCAATCCAGGTCCTGCCGACATCAGACAGAGTAGTAGCTCGCCATCGGCATCTTCGCGCCCGGTTGAAATTCCAGCCAACATAAGCGTACGGCAGCTGGCTGACCTTCTTCACACCAGTGAAATAGATATTATTAAACAACTAATGCGAAGTGGCGTTATGGCCAATATCAACCAGGTAGTCGATTATGAATTGGCAGCGGCGATAGCGACCGGGCTCGGTTACCAGCCGTCCCCACAAACCCGGGCAACCAGAAAGCCAGGTGGTACTGTTAGCGGGTCTAAGAAAGAACAGGACCTCCTTGGTAAAGAGCTCAAGAGTCTCAAGCTGCGTCCTCCCGTAGTCACCATTATGGGACACGTCAATCATGGCAAGACCCGGCTTCTGGATGCTATTCGACAGACCAATGTCATGGAGGCCGAAGCCGGCGGCATTACCCAGCATATCGGTGCTTATCAAGTGGAGGTCAACGGTCAAAAGGTTACCTTTTTGGACACGCCGGGGCATGAGGCTTTCACGGCGATGCGGGCCAGGGGTGCGCAGGTGACCGACATCGTTATTCTGGTAGTAGCTGCCGATGACGGGGTAATGCCGCAGACGCTGGAGGCTATTGCCCATGCCCGAGCTGCCGGCGTCCCCATAGTAGTAGCCATAAATAAGGTTGATAAGCCCGGGGTCAACGTCGAGGTGACCAAGCAGCAACTGGCTGACGCTGGTCTGGTTGCTGAGGGGTGGGGGGGAGATACCATCTGTATTCCTATTTCAGCAAAAGAGAAAACAGGTATTCATGAGCTACTGGAGAACCTGTTGCTCATCGCTGAGATGGAGGAGCTTAAAGCCGATCCTGCTCAGCCGGCACTGGGGGTAGTTATTGAAGCTAAAATGGACAAGGCCAAAGGGCCTCTGGCTACAGTTTTGATTAATGAGGGAACACTGAGGCTTGGTGAAACCATAGTAGTCGGTACCACCTGGGGCAGGGTAAAGGCTATGTTCAACGATATGGGCAAAAGATTGAGGAAGGCTGAGCCAGCTACTCCGGTAGAGATCCTGGGCTTAGGCTCCGTGCCTCAGGTGGGCGATAACCTGAAGGCAGTGTCTAATGAAAGCCAGGCGCAGAAACTGATCGAGAAACGGCTGGCAGAGAAGCGCCAGGAGCCGAAGGCAGTTAATCTCAGTAATCTCTACGACCAGATCAGCACCGGACGGGTGAAAGAACTTAATATCATCATCAAGGTCGATGTTCAGGGCAGTATTGAACCGATAAAGGGCTCTCTGGAAGAACTGGGGACCGAACAGGTGAAGGTTAGAGTTATTCACAGCGGTACCGGTAATGTTACCGAAACCGATGTTATGCTGGCCACTGCCTCCAAGGGAATAATCATTGGATTTGGCGTCAGTACCGGATCGCGAGCACGGCATCTGGCTGAGATAGAGGGGATAAGCATTCGTTCTTATGATGTAATCTACGACCTGATCAGTGATGTCAGCAGTGCGCTCAAAGGCATGCTGGAGCCTTCTTATGTTGAGGTCATTGAGGGACGGGCTGAGGTACGGAATATCTTTACTGCCGGCAAAAAGGAAAAAGTGGCCGGGGCTTATGTGACCGAAGGCAAGGTGAGCCGCGGTGCTTCGGTGAGGCTGCGGCGCGGGGAACAGATGGTATGCGAGTCTACCGTCAGTAGTCTCAGGCGATTTAAGGATGATGTCAAGGAGGTAGCCGCGGGCTACGAGTGCGGTCTGGGAATTAAGGACTTCAACAGTTTTCAAGTCGGCGACGTGTTGGAGTTTTTCAAGACAGAAACTAGACGGTAACGGCCCTAAGCAGGAAATATTGTGACGCATCGTATCGAGCAAGTGAATAAACTAATGCGTCGTGAGCTCAGTGAATTACTGCAGCACCAGGTCAAAGACCCTCGTCTTGGTGCCCTTATTACGGTGACCGAAGTATCTACTTCCCCCGATCTTAAATATGCCAAGGTATTCGTCAGTAATATCGGTAGCGAGGAAGAAAATCGAGAAATACTGGGGGTACTGGAGGCCGCTTCGGGCTACCTGCGTAATGAGATGTCACAGCGTCTAAAGCTACGGCGTATTCCCGAGCTCAGCTTCAGATGGGATGATTCTATCAAGCGCGGGGATCACATCCTAAAGCTAATTGAACAGACTACCGGGGATAATACCGCTGAACAGAATAGAGACTGAATGTGGATGGCATACTGAATATCAAAAAGCCCCGGGGTATAACGTCCTTCGATGTCGTCGCCCGAGTCAGGCGGCTGACCGGAGAGAAGCGGGTGGGACATGCCGGCACTCTTGACCCGGAGGCTACCGGAGTCCTGCCGGTCTGTCTGGGCAAGGGGACCCGGATTGTCGAGTTTCTGGTAGACACCACCAAGACTTATCGGGCTCAGATCGAACTGGGAGTGGCTACTGATACCGGTGACGCCAGCGGTAAGATTATCCGACAGGAAGACCCCTCTAAAATCAGCCGGGGACGTCTGGAGTCGGAGCTTACCTCTTTCTGTGGTACTATAGAGCAGGTCCCGCCGATGTACAGTGCCGTTAAGTATCAGGGCAGGCGTCTCTATCAATTGGCACGAGCCGGCATCGAGATTGAAAGGAAAAGCAGACCGGTTATTGTCCACAGTATTAAGCTTACCGACTGGCAACTGCCGGTAGCTACGGTAGAAGTAATATGCGGCAAGGGAACCTACATTCGCTCACTGGCCTGTGATTTAGGCAAGGCTCTGGGTTGCGGAGCTACCCTGAACAGTCTCTCCCGTTTAAGGTGCGGTATCTTTGATATCAAAGACGCGGTTTCTTTAGACCGGCTTGAGACTGCCTGCCGCCACGGTTACTGGCAGAGTCTCGTCTATCCCATTGATAATGTGCTTATAGACTGGGATGCTGTTATCGTTGATAATGAGGCCAGTCAGCTCATTAGAAATGGGTGCCCCGTGGCCTTCAGGAGAGGCTATGGCGACAATAAGGAAGGCTGTTCTTATCGGAGCCATTGCCGGGCCTATACCCTTGACGGCTGCTTCCTGGGCGTGTTACGCTTCAACCTGGAAAGAGACGAGTGGCAACCGGAAAAGGTCTTTGCCTAAGGTAAGTTTCCGGCTAATCCGGTAGCGAGGTGACGAAATAGGAGTACAACAGTAGAGATACAATAGGTGGCGAGACTGGTATGCGTCGTCAACCTGGACATACTATCTTGACCAATCTGAATCGTGAAGAGACCTAATTATGGTAAGAAAGGAGAGGGGTTAAACCGTGGGGAACATAAACGTAGCGATAATAGGGGTAGGTAATTGTGCCTCATCCCTGGTGCAGGGTGTCCATTACTACAAGAAAGCGAAAGAAAACGAATTTGTGCCGGGGTTGATGCACGTTAACCTGGGTGGATACCGGATAAGTGACATAAATTTTGTCGCTGCCTTCGATATCAATAAGTTAAAGGTCGGCAAGGATCTGGCGGAAGCAATCTTCGCTCAACCGAACAATACCTTCAAGTTTACCGATGTACCTGCGACAGGGGTTAAGGTAAACAGGGGTATGACCCATGACGGTCTGGGTAAGTATCTTTCCGAAATAATAGAAAAGGCACCCGGTCCCACTGCTGATATTATCGGCATCCTCAAAGAAACGAAGACTCATGTGGTACTCAATTATCTGCCCGTCGGCAGTGAGGAAGCGACCAAATGGTACGTCGAACAGGTGCTGGCAGCAGGCTGCGGCTTAATCAATTGTATTCCGGTCTTTATCGCCCGTGAAAAATACTGGCAAAAACGCTTGGAGGAGAAGGGGCTCCCGGTCATCGGCGATGATGTAAAATCTCAGGTTGGAGC
>JAQTTS010000097.1 GCA_028710655.1 Dehalococcoidales bacterium | reverse complement strand
TCTAATGAGCGTATTCGGCTGGATGCGGCAGTGGGAGCGCTGGACGGAGAAGGTATCCACTGGCTTTTTGTATGACCTGCCCCGTTTCGCATACAACCTGTCCAAGTCACTGAGTACAGCGGGCAGAAGCAATGCGTCGGGGTCGGCAGCCGTCAGGGAAGCCCAGAGGATACTGCAGCAGCGGTCAACCGCGCGGCAGCTCACCGAAGGACATGCCACTCAGCGAAGCTACCAGCCCGAGTTTAACAAAACTATGGCTTGGTAAAGAAGCATTCCAAAATAAAATAAGCTCAGAAGGAGGTATACACTAATGAGCAGCAGAACGTATATTATACCCGTAGGGTCAATGACCCTCACTGACCAAAAAGACTACCGGATGAATGCCATCGCCGCCGTCATCGAGCGGGCGTCCCAGAAGAAAATCGGGAGCATATCCGACGAGATACCCGGATATGCGTTACTCGGTAGCCGGCAAGATCGTCTTAACTCCATCGCTAACTGGCTGAAACAGGGAAACACCCCTGCCTCCATCGATATCCGCGAGCCGCAGCCCACCCTGGACTTCGGCTGCACCGTGGATGACTGGCAGACCCCGGCCCTGGCCGCGGTCAACACCTTTTACACCATCTTCAACGGCGTGGTTACCCCTACCCTGAACGCCGTCCGCATCGCCGTCTGGTATGGCGTCGGTGTATCCACCGCCGGATTTCCCGTTTCCAGACTAACCTGGCGCAGTGGGGGCGCTGCCGGCAACATCATCGCCGAGTTTGACCTGGAGCATCTCATCAATCGACTGGAGTCGATCGGGTTCTTCTCCGAGCCGGTGATCTTCGACCCGACGCTGCCGTACTCCGGCACGGTGCGGGCCAGTGCGGCTACCGGTCTCCTCTGTCGCGTGCAGCCGATGGGCTTCATTGCTGAACCCGCCGGTACGACCAACGCCTAAAAAGAGAACGGGCCCGGTGAGCCCAGGAACAGAATCACCACTGGCCATTAAGGAGGAAGGAGGAATAAAATGGCTTTCAATGATAAAGTAGATCAAATGTATCTGCAGCAGCTGAGGGTTGTGCGCAGGGCAGGTATTGCCGCGACCGACCTTCCCGGGGGTGCCAATTTCAATATCTTCAACGTGGCGGGCCCGATCCTGATGAGGATGCTGTTCGGTGTGGTCACCACGGTGATCGGCGCCGGTGCTGCCGTTCCCAGACTACAGTTCACCCCGACCGGAGGCGCCATGACCCCGCTCTGTGCGGCTGCCGCCTCGATTGCCACTGATGCTGTTGGTACGATTTACACCTATCCGCTGGGTACTACGGCCGCGGTCCTGGCGCCTACCGCTGCTCTGGGTTATGCCGATACGGCTGAAACCGGCTGGACTGGTGACTTGTCGATATTGGTGGCCGGCATTATCACTGTCACCAATGCCGTTGCCTCAACCGGTGTCATCGATTGGTACATCGGTTACATACCCTGCACGTCGGCATCCGCCGTAACGCCTCTCTAAAGTGAGGTGCTTGTTAAGCAGGGGGAGCTAATTCCTCCCCCTGCTTTTTAAAACTGAATATTTTACGCTAGGCTTAAAAGCTATAGCGTCTCTGAGATAAATCGATGTAAGGAGGCTGCTATGTCAGAGGTAGGTAATATCTACGACAATGGGCCGATCAGTCTGATCGCCCGCATCAAGGACAACATTTCCGTCTATACGGCCAAGAAATGGGCTCACTATCAGATAGCCTATGCCGAGCCTTGGCCCCGTTCCAGTCCGCTGAGGGTTGACATGGTTGCCCTCGCTGCCGGTACTACCATTGCTGCCTATGGAGTGATTACCAAGCGGTTGGTCCCCATCCTGCAGGTAAGCGATGGGGAAATGCTCCAGATCCGCTTCGAACCCTTGGATGATGTCGAAGGAGTGGTCTGGGAGCAGTCAGGTACCGGCAAATTCAACTCGCGCAACACCCATGCTCGCGTCAGCATGCGCACCTGTCTCCGTGATCCCTATCTGGCTACCTCTACTGTCTTCGTCATGGGGTACCAGCGGGACATGAATCTTGAGGCGCAGAACCCTAACCCTGTTGCCCTTAACCAGGCCCGTTTCCAGTTTTTCGGTTTCCGCTATGTGCTTGATGCCATAACTCCAGACCTAAGCTCGGTCGTTGACCAGCGCGGGAACCCTGATAAGGCGAAGCAGGAGGAAATCATTCGTCAATTGGCTGCCGGGGATAAAGCAACTGTGGCTCAATACATCGGACCGACCACATGGATACCGGCCGAGGGTAGATAAGGAGGTAATAGAATGTCTTATTTAATTACATCAGGCAGATATGCCGGGCTGACAGCCAAGTCGAATAACACTGCTGGCAACTTGGTTGTTGGACTTGTGGCAGGCCCGGGGCTTGTTATAACCTTGGGCGCCGCCTCGGCGGATCTGATTCATCAATGCCCGTTGGGGGGCAGTTTTTACGTCACCAAGATTATGTGGTACCAGAACACTGGTGCCAATGCCACTCTGGACTTCTATACCCTGAGCAATGCGTTAGCGCCTGTTCCAATGTTCCCGACCATGGTGGCTATCAACGGTTTACCCGGCGGGGTAAACGATGACGACCTGCCGGCGGTGGAGTTCATGCTGAATTCCCAGGCAGTTCCCAATGGCTGGGATGGCAATCTGTATGTAACATGTTCCGTTGCCGGTTGCCTGATCAGCTGCGAAGTTGCCGAAAAAGGTTAAAGGAGGTATCCCATGGCCGATGATAAACTGGCTCAGAAAGTAGCCGAGGCCAGGAAGAATATGTTCGGCAACCCCCATCTCTCCGGCGGCAAGGCGGGAAAAACCGTCATCTTGGTTAAGGGCAGTGCCCAAATAAAAACGGATAGTGGCAATTTTGTTGTTAAGAAGGTGGAGTGATGTTACCTGACATTATAAACTATCTATTAACACTGAGTTATCCTGGCACAGAACCAGGTCGATTAGAGCCCGTCTGTTATATTGGGGGCTATCAATTGATCATCCCCGTATTTCCATCTGGGCAAAGACTGGATTTTACTGGTCGTCCCGAAACAGGAACTTATGCATGGATAGAGTATAAGTTGAGATTTGGTACTGCAATGGTACCGAACACTTTTGCTGTAGAGGGTAGTCAATACGGCACACGCCTGTACAGTGGTGTATTGACTGAGGAGCTCTTGGCAAGAGAACTAAACTTCTTTGTTCTGATAACCGAACAGGAACCGTCAAGCAGCTCCGTTACGAATGTCAGCCCGCTTGCACAATATTACGAGGCTAGCGGGGAATTTTTGTTGATTCCCACTCTAAATGATATGAAGGTTATCACTGATGCTCTGCGTCGGCTACACACTTCCCAGGAGTCTGAGCGGCTACTCCAACAAGCTGATTATCTTCTCGGGTTGCTGGTAGGGGAGCCAACCGAGCCCATGCCGCCGGTAGGAGGTAGCTAATGACTGTATTGATACAGGCACCTTCGGTTATATTGCCGACTCTGGCCCCGTTGAGCACAGAGACGGAAACAGTTGATGATCTTGTCGTACACACCTCTCTTGAATTTCCCGTCGAGTATCTCCAGGAGAAGGAAATACACATTATAGCCACCGAGGTAGTGGTGGCCGGCGTACCCGGTGCCCTCAACTGCTGGGTGGAGCTCTCGCCGATCCCGTCTGCCAATAATCTAATGTGGCCGTTTCCTCTGCCGGCAGCCGCGACATATTGGGCGGCGTTTGGTGGGGGCGGTGGCGCTATGGTGCCGGTCGCCCCGTTGGTAGAGGCGGCTACGGGCGTCACGGCCACGGTGCATAGTATTCTGATACCGTGGGCAATTCACTCGGCCTGGGCCCGTCTGGTAATCCAGACGCCAGTCTCAGCAACACCTGCCACGGCTTTCTGGATCGTCCAAGCAGTGTTTAGCGGCGCTAGCAAATGAGGAATTTAAATGAAGAAAGCGGCAACTATAAGTATTTTGGCTGGCATGGGGGTTTTAGCGGGCAGTGTTCTGCTGGCCAACAGTGCTAAAGCTGCCCCGGTAGAAACAGAGCAGCCCGGATTGATTCCCACTGCCGATGATATTATGGGTGCCCAAAGCATGGGGGAGCTGGAGATATGGTATATATATATCGGCCAGATCTATTTCACCGGACAAATCGACCGTGAGGCATACGAAATTCTTTACCAGGCTTATGTCACCCGGTTTTATGAATTAACAGGAGCGAGCCAATGAAAGTTAGCATAAGTGGACTAAGACAGGACTCGCCCTCGAGGCCCTTACTTCAAGCGCTGATTTCATATCAAGGGGTAACGGATGCTGCTGGCGCGGCTTCCGGTTTGACCATAGTATGTGGCGACCTGGTTAATGAGCCTTCCTATGATGGGCAACTTCTCAAGGTCAGGTCGGGAGCTGCTGCTGGTCAAGTAAAACCGATATATGTCCAGGCCGGCAACAGCCTCACCTTTGCTACCCCTTGGACTAATGCTGCTGGCGCGGTTGTACAAATACCTGCTGGCACTCCCTTCGATATTCTATCCATTAGTGGCGGTGGAGGAGGGCCAACTCCGGCACCCAGAGAAGGGCTTTCTTATTATGGTGTTGTCGATGCTGTTCCGGGGGCAAACCAGTTTACCATTGGTTCTCTTGCGGGTCTTGGCGCCGGGAAGTTTGACGGTGCGACCAATCCCTATTATGCCTTTGTCCTCCGGGATGCTGGTGGAGCTGGTGCCGCACCACAGGGTGAACAGCTTCCGATAACTGCCTATGTCACAGCGACCGGCGTTTTTACAACGGGAGCGTTCACTGCCGCCGTCGGCGTCGGAGATGAAATACTGATTATTCACCCGGCCATAGCAGCTACTCTGGGTGGTGTAGGTAAAACACAGGTAATCCAAATACCCGTAACATCTGCCGCCAATGCCGGAGACGTTCTTCTGGCTACGGTTACAGCGCAGGATTGCTTGATTAAAAAAGTGAATGTTCGTTCTAACGGAGCTACTACTGCCAACCTCACCAATATCGGGATTTATGCGGGTGCTGGCAAGGTGGTTACACTGATAGATAATGTCACCGGAGTCAGGGCGAACATAGCCGCTGCTGACCAGCAGGTAGGGAATAGCCCCCTTGGTGGGGTGGTCTTGGCTGCCACGAAGACTATCGTAATCACGCTAACGGGAACTGGGGCTGCCGCGGTCGATTTAACCGTTACCATAGAATATGAAGCCTGTGTTGATGGTGGCTATCTTACTTAAAAGGAAACAATTATGCCTTCTAAAATGATAAATGGTCTTAATTACGACCCGCCACGAACGGCTACATTTGTGGTAGCTGCTTCGGATGCTTCTGCACAATTTAAACTTCAGGCCGATTATATTTGTGACGGTACAGCCGATGATGTACAGATACAGGAAGCAATTGATGCACTGCCTGCCAGTGGAGGGAGGGTTGTACTCTCAGAAGGTATCTTCACTGTGAATGATAGAATAGATGTTTCTAGTAATACTACCCTTTCGGGGAGTGGCTGGGGAACAATACTTAGAGTCGTGCCTGCTACTTTCCCAGACAATATATCTGTTATCCGTCTTAGTTCAGTCTCCGAATCAATTGTTAGAGACCTCTTAATTGATGGCGAGTGGGATAATGGGCGAGTCAATAATGACCTCGGAATAGAGTTAAGAGATTGCACCGACTGTTTAGTCGAAAATGTTTATGTTATGGAATGCCGAGGACAGGGAATTGTAACAGGGGGTACTAGTACTACCAGGTGTAACATTTCAAACTGCATACTATATCACAATGAACACCGAGGAATAAACATAGGCCAGGAAGCAACACACATACTGGTTTCCGATTGTCAAGCTATAGATAACGCTTACTCAGGGTTCCTTGTGGGAAGTGATGGCATTTCTGCTACTTTTATTGAATTTGTAAACTGCATAGTTAAGGAGCCTTCTGGAGCTAACACTGCACCAGCCTTTGTGATTCAAGCAGGCTCAGACCACTGTAAGCTTACTAATTGTATCTCCTATATGAGCAACCATCGGGGATTTGAGATTGCTGGAGATTACTGTAGCCTAGTAAATTGTGGTTCGTATAATAGTGAGATTTACGGTTACGAGGTGAGTGGAAGCCACTCTAGTTTAGTGAATTGCGTGAGTTACAAAGATACTACCTACGGCTTCTTCGTTACAGGCGATTATTCTAAGCTCGTTGGGTGTCTCGCAAGTTTTACAAGCGGGGCTGCTGTTGGTATTAACATATATTTGGGGACAGGAAATACCGTAGAGGCATGTACCGCTGAGTATAGCGATAGATATGGCATACGAGTTTCAGATTGTAGTTTCACAAAGTTGGTGAACAATATAGCCCGCAACAATTCACAGGAGACCGTGAATAGCCGAGATGGTATATCTATTCTAGCCAATGGGGGCCGTACCGTGGAATACACCACGGTAATTGGTAACACTTGTTTTGACGACCAAGACTCTATCAGTAGTCTTCTCACCACAGATGCAGCAAATGGTCAACCAGATGTTATAGTAGCTGATGGTACATTGTTCTTTGAGGGACAATGGGTAACCATTTCGGACGATACGCCCGACACTGAGAACAATCAGATATTATCAATAAGTGGCAACACCCTTACGATGGCGGTCAACCTTGTCAATGATTATACTGTGGCTCAAAATGCCGTAGTGACAGGCAGGAAGACACAAGAATATGGCTATATAGAGGAGGCTGCTGGCACATTGAATTATACGGTGTTAAAGGATAATGTATTTATTGGCAATGCTACAGGGGGAATAGGAGCCAGAATAGGAGCTAATAACACTTGCGATATTGAAGCAATGTCAATAGCCCTTGACCTCACGGGGGGAGCCACAGATATAGAGGTATTTCACGCCAAGTGTCCTTGTGTATTAACGGGTTATGTAATTCTCTACTCGATAGCCACAGGTGGCGGTGCGGGAGTAAATATAAGGGTAGGCAGGTATCAGGATGGTGTTGCCCTTGACGATAATTACTTTGATACGACAGTTAGCGAGGTAAACAAGGCCAAAGGTTACTCTAAACACTTTGCTACTGCCGCCCTGACTCAGGCTAAAATAGCTGCTGGTGACACTATAACAGTTGGCACAGCAGGAGCTAAGGCTGATACCGGTGAAGTGATAGTAATATTAGAGATAGCAGAGATGGCAGATTGATGATTGGAGAGCACAGGTGGGAGGAGAATAAACAGTATAATAATACTGTTGAGAGGTATCCGAAAAGGAGGAGCCTTATGGTTAATAAAGGAGTAATTGTCGTGGGCAGTCTGGTGGTAGCCGGGGGACTTGTTTTCGCGCTGACACGCAAGACTGAGGCATCAACCCCTCCTGACGAATATTGTTGTCCCTATTGCTCAATGTGCTTCTCGACCTATGAAGAGTTGGTGGCGCATGTGCAGAGTGCTCACCCTGGAGAAAGGATTCCTCTTCCTATTGAATGGGAATAAAGGAGGATATTATGGAACGTATTCAGGTACAGATGGAGGATCCTGTATTTGGCCCGGGTATAAGCAAGACGGCCAAAGTCCCGGTTGACGTTGATCCTAGTGGTCTCAGCTGTCAGTTGGAGGTATTTCTTGGTCCCAACGAGAGCACGAAGGTGGCCACATCGGGGTTAAAGTCGTTCATCTCTACTGGCGTCCAGCAAAGTGTTGCCGCTCCGGTCATG
>JAQTTS010000096.1 GCA_028710655.1 Dehalococcoidales bacterium | reverse complement strand
TCACCGTCTGACGATTGGTTCCGAGATACGCCAGATTATCTATAGCTGCATATGTCAGCTTAAGGGCAGAAACGTAGAACTTGTTTGCGATACATAGTTCTATTGCCTTAACTATCTCGGTAAGATTATTAAGCAGAATTAGTTCCCCTGTTTTCCAGGTCAAAAGGTCAATAGAATCAGTTTGATAATATGCTCTAGCGATTCCAGAATCAACATTATTACCTTCGGCAAATGCATCCAAAGGAATAAGTGTATTGTTCGAACCCATTAACTTTTGTATCCGTTCAGCAAGCGGTTGGCAACACCTCTTATACTTCTTGCCGCTCCCACACGGACAAGGATCATTTCGTCCGACTTTAACCATGGTGCCTCCTTTTAATATAGGCGGAGATACTTATTCTGTGGCACTTGCTATTAGGAAGACAGATAAGGAGCTACAAATTTATCCAGCAAATCACGTAATTTCTCTATTACTTCATCAAGTGACGGAAGTGAGACGATTTGCTGTCCCAGGTCTTTTCCCCAGTATCGTTTCAGCCCTTTTATATCTCGAGGCAAAAAGTCACCTATACCTGTTACGATTAGATTCTTGTGTGATAGCTTCTTTTGTAGCACTGTGCCCAGAAGTGCCAGGTCTAAGCTGGAAGATTGTTCCTTAAGAAGTCTCCATACATCGTAATAGTCCCTGGATTTGCCGCGCTCCAGCAGGCTTCTTATTTTCTCCGCTAACAGTTCTTCAAGGGGATATGCCAGTACTTCTTGCTCCCCGGATGAAAACGGCATAGCCAGCACTTTCTTGCGTTCGGGGTCAAGGCATAATGGCTCATCAAAACTCAAGTCCATGAAAATCATACCGGGATAGGATAACGGGCCGATGAACTGCGTCCTGACACGGGCATAGCCATTAGGTTTGTGCATCATTTTTGTGGTGAGCTGTATTTCGGACACGAGCCTAACCTGTTGATACCACTTATCGATCTCCTGCCGCAACTCTTCTTTCGTCATGTCATGCTTGACAGTGAAATCCAGGTCTTCAGAGTAGCGCCAATCCGGGAAATAAACCTTGCGTAAGGCGGTCCCACCCTTAAATACCAGTAATTCGCTGAGTGTCGGCACCAGAGAAAGGGCTTTCAGAACCTCCGTAAGAACGTAATCTTTCTCCAATGTACCCAAGGCTATTCTTTCACGGTTGGCTAATCTTTGAAGCTCGGCCCGGGATATCATCATTATTCCTTCCACTGGGAAAGCTCATCATCAGGAACATTTACGACTACTTTCCACCTGTCGATATACCTACCCTTAAGCTCCGATAGAGTATCAAGTGGAGCATACCGATTGCTGATACTTTGAAGCAGTATGTCACTTGCCTTTTCCGCTTTAAGGTCAAGTAGCTCGATTAGATATCCCAACCGCTGGCTAGCAGCCCGGTTACCGTTCCGGCGGGAGTACTCAGCCATCTTGACAAAATCAAGCTCATCTCGTCCGTACCATAGCGCCTTAGCCACTTCGGAAATGCCGCCGCAGTAACGTAGCTGGTCAAGGCAATCCACGATAGTCTTTTCAGGTTCTGAAATATATACCTGGTATCCGTCAATGGAGACCTGCCTGGATCCGAAAAATTTTCGCTCCGATAAAGAGACAAAACGATAGGTCACGCCGGAGACATCCAGGGACGATTTCAGCTTACGGCGGGTAGATGCAATGAACACCGTCCGGCTAACCTGTTCCGTATAGCCATAGTAGTTGAGTGCACTGCGAAACCCTATGTAGTATGGCTCGATAAGGTAGGAGGCGATGATGAACTCGTGTTCGGTCCATTCGCGTTCACGTCCGGCTTCAAACGGTAAAATAAGGTATTTACCCTTTTCGACACGCAGAAGCCATCCCCGCTTAACCAGGGTAGATAATAGGCCGCGCAGGCTTTGCCCCCTACTACCATAAGCCTTGACAGCGTCCTCAAAGGTAAAAATCCGCTTCCCCTGACGGGTCATCTCCGTCAGCAAGTTGCTTCCGGTCCTACCGAGAGTTCTATCGTATTGTGTCATCTTTGTTGCCTTTCAGCCAACAATTATAGCACAATACGTTATCAAATAGAAACAAGTGCCGGGTTTATTAGATTAAGGAAAAGGCGCCCGCTATCTCTGGGTCTCAACTTTCTTACCTGATACTGGCTTGGCCCGGATGGTGATATCGTCGTTAACAATAACCTCGACCGCATCACCATGCTTGAGCTGCTTGTAGGATATCCATGCCTTGGGCAAAGTCACGGCAAAGCTATCTTCGCCTACTTTTAGAAGCGTCCGCTCAACCTTTATCTGCATCAGACTAACTCCCGGATGGTTTCTTTCGCTGCTGCTTCTTACCGTCGGGTTCAAACATCGCCTCGTTCCAGCGATGCCACTTCCTCTCCTGGACGGCGGCATAGTTCTCGACTGCCTTTTCCGAAGCCTTTCTCTGCCACGGGAGGAGACCCGGCCACTCCGCTTCCAGAGAGTCTACTCCAGTATTTGCAGGTAGGAGTAAGGCCGCGTCTTTATGGCTGGTAGGTATTGGTCGGCTCATCTCATAACCCATCCGCAGGAGAGCAGCCATCAGCAACAAGCCCATCCAGTTTAGAGGTGGCTGACTACTCATAAATCTCCACGCTGAACCCCATGGCTTGAAAACCCCTTGATACCATATCCGTCCAGCCTTCAATAGCGTCCCGAATAATCGCCTCGACCTGCTCATCATCGGAATGACCGACATCAAGCTGCAATCCTCTCTGTCTCTTCTTGAGAGTCACAGTAACGCGGGATAACGCCTCCTTTCTGCCCGGGGGTGCCTGAGCCACCTGTTGGGCTATCATGTTAAACAGCATCTCGCGAGCCTGTGGGGTTGATAGCATCTTTCGCATCTGGTCAAACATCTTTCTCCTCCGTTTCGTTTAGTTTGTGCCGTTTTATCGTCGGCGGCTGCCAGGGCTGCTGTGCTCCACCCGGCGCTGCTCCCTGCCCCATGCCGGGCATGGCCACACCGAACATCTGTGCCATCTGTTGCATGGACTGCATCATGCCCAGTAGTTGGCTGAGTGGGTCGTCTTTCTTTCCGCTCATTTCCTGCCGGACCTGGTTTATCGAGTCAGTTATGCGGGCGTTGTTCTGAGATATTACCTGGGATAGTTGGCTGGCCGTCTCATAGGCAGTCCGGTCAGCAATCTCTTCACTTGATGCCTTGGCCCTGGCGGCTGCCGCATCCTGTTCCTCCCTGGTCTCCTTCATCAGCTTCAGGATCGGTTCGATGAGCTTGGCGTCAGCCTCAGCCTGCATGCGCACCATCTCAATATCATCACGGTTCATCTTCTGTGCCGCCCGCAGGAGCAGCATGCCTTCCAATCTCAGGTGCCAGTCGTTACTCCCGTTGGCCAGCCGCTGCATGATAGATTCCGGGGTGATGATCTCCGTTCCCTTGACAGTGACCGGCAGCCCCGGCTCGCCGCTCCCTTCTGCTGGTTTCCCCTCCGGCTCAATAAACTCGGCAGCTACCTGATCAACGGTCCGGCGTGCGTAGCCAAAACGTTCTTTCACCTGTTTTGGTGAATAGCCCTGTCTCATAAGGTCACGAATGCTTTCCATGACTCCGGGGTCCGCAGCGGAATTATCTGGGTGTCCTTCTTTCGGTAGTTCCTCCGGTGGTTCCTCTGACGCATTCTGAACAGCGACTTCAGTAGGTTCAGGATTTTGAGGCTCGGCATCCTCAGCCCTGTTCCGACCGTGAGCGCTGGACATGTGTCCGCCGAGCTCAGTCGGTGCCTTGAATTTCTTTCCGCACACTTTGCAGGTAAACATATTTCCTCCTTCAGTGACGCCCACTCAGTGAATGCCACTCAGCGGCTACCACCAGTGGATACCACAGAGTGAATACGCCAGCGGGGTTTTCCCCATACATTTCCAGACCAGTCATGGGTCACCCTCCTATTCCAAGTAATTTTATTGCCTTCACAACCCCCAGCTGGGGGGCCAACCTGGCCACTCTCACGGCGTCACGCACGTCCTGGCTCAGCCCGTCCAGCCGGTTTGCTATCTCCTCGGCAAGCTCCGGCGTCAGGTTCTCCCGTCTCACCAGTACTCCCT
This sequence comes from Dehalococcoidales bacterium, assembly GCA_028710655.1. Next base: position 3,662 of record JAQTTS010000096.1, on the reverse strand, counting down.
TGACCACGGTGAGATATTCGGGCCGGAGGTAGGGATTCATCTGGCGGATAGCGAAGCGGGACCGCAGTTCGGGTGAAAGCATGTGTAAGCGGTTGCTGGCAGCGATTACCCGCAATGGATTCGTCAGGTCAAGCTCCCGTCCTTTTTTGGCTCTCACCAGCCGGCCGCCCTCCATCATGGAGAGTAGAGCGGCGGTATCAGCGGCGTTCATCTTGTCCATCTCATCAATCAACAATACCTGCGGCTGTCTCTCTGCCACCAGGTCCCACAGTCCTGCTTTCGAGGTAGCCGAGCCGACCAGCCAAATGGCTTTCTCTCCAGCCGCCTGCTCAATATCCCAGAGGAAGAGCGTCTTAGCCAGTGCCGGCGGTCCGGCCAGGAGCACATGAACCGGCTTCTCGGCCAATAGACAGGCTATAAGCAGTTCTTTGACATCTTCATGACCAATGATGTCCCCGAAAAGACCGTCGGCCGGAATCGGCTCACTGGGAACCTCGTTACTCGCTTCAGCGTCGACACCGGCCACAAGCTTCTTGCCCAGATCGTTGAGACGGTAACCAGTGTAGGAGTTAGACCTGAAGACATTCTCCAGGTAGCCATCCTTGAACAGGCGACTTAAGGTTGCCGGCCAGATACGCACGTGCCGCCATGACCAGCCCATGCGCAACTCCTCCATATTCTGGGAATCCTCGAATTTCGCTATTTCAAATAACAATTCCAGGTCGCCTTCTTTCATTACTGCAACCCCCTCTCTTTAGCTATTTGCTGATAAGCGGCAATCATCATCTGGAGCAGGAAATCGGTGCCTCTGATACCGGCGGTATCGGGGTGAAGCTTAATAAGCAACTCCCGGTACCGTTTCTTGACTTGTTCATCTGAAGCAGTCCTTTCAAGGCTCAGCACCCGATAGGGATCAAAACCGCCCTGTTTCCCGACCAAGTTTGGTATCTGGGATAGGTCTATCCCCATACCGGCAACCAGGCGAAAGAAACTATCCGGATTGAAGGCATCGCGGAACAAGGCATCCATCCAGCCCTGTACTTCCTCGCGAATGACTTTCTGGATCCGTTCCTGCGACTGCAGTAGTCTCATAATCCCGTCTTCCATGGTCACCACCAGAAATGCCCGCAGAGTATGCCGAGCAGAAAACCAATCAATATCTGCCACCAGTATTTGGCAGTGAGTCTGCCAATCATGATGCCAAGACCCAGGAAGATGAGCATGAAGACCAGTGGCGAGTGCTTCTGTTCATCACGGACAATTTCTGTCCATGGCCTGCCGCCAGCCTTTCGCCAGAGTTTCGCGTAAAGCCTCTCAAGAAGATCGGCCATCTTTTTCCTTTGGTTTTGGGTGCCTGCCCCGCTTCCAGGTTCTTGGCTTACTATTGTCATGGCGCACCTTGAACGTGCTGGCCTGTAGCTTGCCGAAATCCTTTACCGTGCCGCACTTCTTGCAGCGTCCGACAATACTGTTGTCGATCAGCCACTGATGCACGCAGACGGATTTAGCAGTTTCTTTCATACTTGCCCACCCTTAGTGTCTTTTTGTTTTGCCCTTGCCCGGCGGGCTTGCCTCTTTTCCCATTTCGCAGGGTCGCAGTCAGGGCATACATTTTCATAGCTATGACCATGCCGGGCCTGGAAAGCCCGGCCGAGAAGGGTCATCTGTTCCTCCTGCTGGCAAGCCATTTGAGACAGCAGCCAGACAGGGGCATAGTCCCGCAGCCACTGCATCAGGCTGGGGACATCGTAAATATAGACATAATCGCAGGTGCCGCTGGTAAGACTGAAGACTACCAGGTACGGCGGTTTATCATCCAGCCTGGTGAAAAGCTCGGCGTGATAAGTGTTATCGCCGAAGGTCAGATCGGGAAAATGATAATACCCAGACCGCTGTAAAAAAACAGTAAAATCCTCTCCCTCATTCCATGTAAAGGGCTCGTCTATTTCGGTCCATTCACCCTGGTGGTATTTCCATACTTTCATATCCCTCTCCTGTTCTAGCGTCTTTATCGCCAGTCTTAGTCTCTGGAAACGCCATGATTCCACCGCACCAGGGACATTGCACCGTCCCATCTTCTGTCGGTCTTACCGGTAATGGCCGGGGCGCAGATCGCTTTTCGGCAACATGCTCCACTGCCCTCGCCAGCTTCCAGAAAACGTTACCCACCGCGTTGCGCACGCAGAGGGGCTTGATGTTGCCCAGTCCGTCCCGGCGCGGAAGCTGGAGTTTTGACCACTCTTCGACCGGTGTGTTTTTGGCAGCTTCCAGCCGGCAAACCAGATAGAAAGGCAAATGCCGGGCTGCCTGGTTAATTAGCTCCTCCGTGAGCGGCGACTTCAGGTTCAAGCTGTGCTTCGGCTCGTAAATTTCTTTCAGCCTTAAGAATTCTTCCACGGTTATGCTCATAAACCACCGCTTTTCATGGTTCAGGCTACCCTCTTTAGCTGGCGGTAGCTTTCGCCGGTTAGCGTTTCGATCCGGCCGCCGGTCATACCATAAAGCCGGTCGACACTGTCTTCGCCCATTAGCTCAACCAGCGAATCCAGCGGCAGCCGGCAGGTCATCACTACCGGCAGCCCGCTGGTTACCCGCTCGTCAATGACCGACCAGTAGAGCTGGCGGGTGAAGTCAGAAGGCTTTTCCTTGCCCACGTCATCAAGCATGAGAAGCTTGACGCCCCTCAACTCACGATAGATGTCTGCCTCCCGCTCGTGACAATTGTCTTTGCCCTTGATGCCGAAAGTGGCTCGTATCCGTAATACCAGTCCCGGTCCCTTCTCAAACCGGATAGGACAGCGGGTTGCTGGACTGCCCCATCGGTCTGTCTCCGGTTCGCCGTTCCACTGGTCGAAGGCGTAGTTGGCAATAGCCACCATCAGGTGTGTTTTGCCCACTCCAGGAGTTGGCGAATACAAGATGAGTGAGCGGTAACCCCGGGGGTCATCCAGGTTAAGCCCCTCGGCATACCGGCGGCAGTGACCCAGAGCCTTGTCCTGATAAGCCCCCTCAAAGCTGTCAAAAGTGCTCCGGTTCAGGAGATACTCCGGGATGCCGCACTGCTTTCGCCACTCTTCCCGCTGCTCGTCTCTGGCGACTTTCAACCACTCCTCACGCTCGGCGGCTGCTTCAGCCTCACGCTTGCCCTTGCAGGACGGACACTCCCAGGGACGCATTACCCGCTCCCGTCCACCGATGGTGTAGAAGGTCACCTCTGTTCGGAAAAGGGCGCCGCATGCCTCGCACTTACACTCCTCAACTGGTGTCGTCGGGTTCTTCTGGGGCTTCCTGCCATTCGTAGATTCTGGCCGGCTGAGTGCGCTGCCGGCGCTCTCCAATTTCTGATTCCCGTTGTTCATCTGACCTCCTTCCCCGGAATATTTCGCCGATCTGGGCCTTCACCGACTGCATGTTGAGCAGTTTGTCCCGCCAGAACTCATCCTGTTTCAGCCTGTCGTAAGCCCCCAGTATTTGCTCCGCCATGTAGCCCTGCTTGAGCATCCAGGTAATTGCTTTGGCCTCAGCCCCGGACTGCGGGCTGTTATAACCTCGTTTTTCTTTCAAACCTTCAAAGACCAGTTTTCTGGTCTGAGTAAACGGGTCAGGCGGCTTTTTAGTCGCCTGGGTGCTCACCTGAGCGCCTTTTCGGGTCTCACCTGATT
>JAQTTS010000095.1 GCA_028710655.1 Dehalococcoidales bacterium | reverse complement strand
TAATTTCAACGGGTCGGAATAACCGCGGTTATCCTGGTTCCTTTACCGCCCTCCGATTCTACGGAAAAACTGCCGCCCACCATATATATCCGAGCGCGCATACCCAGTAGACCCAGTTTGCCGCCGTGTGCATAGTTGTCCAGCTTTTTATCCAGTTCAAAGCCGCATCCGTTATCGCTGATATTCAATGTAACTCCCCCGCTGCCAAAATCGACTCCGATGAGAACCTCGGTCGCCCCGGCATACTTCCTGACATTGCGAAGTCCCTCCTGGGTAATCCGGAAAAGCACCAGTTCAATCTCGGATGGCAGGCGCCGATGACGGCCCGTAACTTCCAGATGGCAGTCCAGCTTCTCATCTCGGTTGGTCTCTTCAACCAGCAACTCCAGCGATGGTATCAGCCCCAACTGGTCCAGCAGACCGGGACGCAGTTCGTGGCAGAAACGTCGTATTCCGTCCATCAAGTGGTTAATCGTGCCCTGAAGACACCTTAGCCGCCGGGTATCCTCCGCGGATAACCGGTCATTTCCGGTGATTATCTCCTCGATGTCGGTAATCATAGCGAATAAAGCCTGGATTGTTTCATCATGCAGTTCACAGGCAATCCGCTTCCGCTCTGCTTCCTGTGCCCGGGTAATCTCAGCAATATACGACTGCGCCGTGGACATATCATCAATCCGCCTGAAAAGAATATGAAAGATCTGGCTAGTACTTGCCGATCCTCGGCTGGTTATTCTATTCGCAACCGGGCTCGTTCAGACTGTCCCAGCCCTTTTTCAGGGCATACAGCATTGCCTCCACCCGCGATTGAACTCCCAGCTTCTTGAAAATGTTCGCCAGGTGTGTGCCAACCGTCTGCTCGCTGATACAAAGTTCGGCAGCGATTTCTTTGTTGCTCATCCCTTTGATCACCAGCTTCAGTATCTGCAGCTCCCGGCTGCGTAGTTCATCCGGGTCTTGCCCTTTCTTGACTTTGCTGATAGCCATTCGACGCATAATCTCACCCGCTTTACGATCAAAGACGTTGGTTCCGCCGTAAACCGTGCGAATAGCGTTGACCAGCTTGCGGGGGAGTAAGTCACTCTTAAGCAGGTACCCGCTGGCCCCGGCTTCTACACAGGCACGCACGTAGTGGTCATAATCGTAGGCACTGAGTATGATAACAGCCGTGTTGGGGCAGGATGCCTTAATCTCCCTGGTAGCTTCGATACCATTCATAACAGGCATGGCAACGTCAATCAAGGCTACATCGGGCAGATGCTTGCGGGCTAATTCGACCGCTCTCTCACCATTCTTGGCCGCCGCCACGCATTCAATATCAGCTTCTTTCTCTAAGATCCGGCGCAATCCCTGTTGGGCCAGGAGATGGTCATCAGCTATCAGTACTTTAATCTTTTCCATAATTGAATTAATCCCGGAGCAAGCGATGAGCTAGCTAAATATAGCTATTTCGTACTAATCTGTCAAGCGGTTGATGATCACCATAATATGGTAATGATATATACCTGATTAGCCTTATTGTTTTATAGGCATATTCATTTACTGGCGTTTTGCTACGGGAAATGTTAACCTTGTGTGTCTATTATAAATACACTACGGTGGTTATTCACTGCCGCCGCACCGCTGATCCGTTTCCGGTGGCCCACGGTAGCCTTCCCGGCTTTTCCGATTACAAAACTATGGTGTGATTGATGATGTATAGGAGTTATCCGAGGTCCCGCCTCAATCCGGTGTGGGTCTTAATTGGAATAAACGTACTGCTGTTTATCGTTACCCTGACAGCCCCGGGGATTCTTCTCTCCCTCGGGTTGATACCGGTCGACGTAGCATCAAGACCGTGGACATTACTGACTTCTCTTTTCCTCCACGGCAGTATCGGACATATTCTGGGTAACATGATTACCCTCTACTTCTTCGGCAGGGCTCTGCGGGCACTGGTCGAAGACAGGAGATTTCTCGCCGTTTACTTCCTGGGGGGGATACTAGGAAGTGTTTGCTATGTCCTGCTGGCGCCGCCCCTATCTATCTGTATCGGCGCCTCGGGAGCTGTCTTTGCCATCGGAGGCGTACTGGCGGTAATGAGACCGAAGCTTAAGGTACTGGTTTTCCCGATCCCCGTACCGGTGCCGCTGTGGGCAGCAGTTATCGGCGGCTTTGTGATAATATCCTTTTTCCCGAATGTGGCATGGCAATCCCACCTCGGGGGGCTGGTCTTCGGTCTGGTGACGGGCTACTTCTTACGCCGACAGGAACGGTTCTATCATTAGTTACCGGAAATGGTATGTAAACGCCTACTTGCGCAAAGCCTCCCTGCCGCCGATTTCCTGCTTCAGGTACCACATCTGGATAGCCTCAACGACTTCGCTGGTGGCATCACAGACCCTGAGTAGCTTGAAATCTTCCTCAGAGATAAACCCCCTGGCCAGTGCAGAAACCCGCAGCCAGTCCAAAAACCCCTTCCAGTAATCGCTGTTATAGAGAATTACCGGGAACGGCCTTAACTTATGAGTCTGCATCATGGTCAGCACCTCGGTTACCTCGTCCAGCGTGCCTAATCCACCGGGCATTATGACAAAGGCGGTAGCATACTTGACCAGCATCACCTTACGGGCGAAGAAGTGATTGAAGGTGATTGACTTGGTCGTATAGGCATTACAGCGCTGTTCTTCGGGTAGCTCGATATTCAGACCCACCGAGGTCACCCCCGCCCTAAGGGCTCCTTTGTTGGCTGCCTCCATTACACCGGGGCCGCCGCCGGTAATGATCGAGAAGCCGATCTGCCCCAGGCCATAGGCTATCTCCTCTGTTTGTGCATACAGTGCGTCATCCGGATTGAGCCGGGCCGAACCGTATATCGTTACCGCCGGCTCGATGCCGGCAAGCTTATCAAAACCCTCTACCAGTTCCCCGATAATACGGAACATCCGCCAGCATTCTTCCTTGGCCAGGTCATCGATCTCATATCCGTGTGTCATATTCTCCTCCTGGAAGACAAATAATATCATATCGGAGATGGGTTGTATATCACAGGAGGCCCGGCCTGCTCCGGAGTTGCGTCTAAGGTATCTTGTTGCTACAATTATTACATCATTTCAAGACTCGGCCATTCTTTACCAGGCGGCAGGAATCGGCATCGGGGTTAACCATGATTAAAACAGGTAGAACACTGGCAGAAAAGATATTAAGCGATAAGTCAGGTGGTGAAGCCAGGGCTGGGGATATCGTTATCGCCCAGGTTGACCTGGTTTTTGTCCAGGATACTACCGGTCCCCTGACGGTCCGGCAGTTTCAGGCCGCCGGCTTTAAACGTCCGGCTGCCTCGATCAAGGCTGCCCTCTTTCTGGATCATGCTGCCCCCAGCCCGAACCGCGAGCTTGCTGACGACCATAGTTTTCTGCGTGGATTTGCCCGGCAGACCGATTGTTTTCTCTTCGATATCGGTGACGGCGTCTGCCATCAAATAGTGGCGGAGTCCCTTGCCCGTCCCGGTGATTTAATTCTCGGTACCGATTCTCATACGGTAACTGCCGGTGGACTGGGAGCTTTTGCCTGCGGCATGGGTTCTACCGATGGAGCGATCGCCCTTGGCCTGGGTAAGACCTGGCTCCGCGTACCGGAAAGCATCAGGGTGATACTTTCCGGCCGGTTCCCTGCCGGTGTCTATGCCAAGGACCTTATTCTCTATCTGATCGGACGGATCGGCGCTGATGGCGCTACCTACCGGGCGCTGGAGTTCGGTGGCCAAACCGTAAGCACTATGAGCATTCCGGAGCGCCTCACTGTGTCCAATATGGCAGTGGAGGCCGGAGCTAAGGTCGGGCTTTTTCCTGCCGATGAAATTACGAGGGAATACCTGGCAGCGCAGGGGCGTGCCAGCGACTACCGGCCTCTGTCGCCTGACCGGCCTGCCCTCTATGAAGATACTATTGAAATTAATGTGGCTGAGCTTGAGCCGATGGTATCCAAACCCCACACCGTGGATAACACTGCTCCGGCCAGGGAGCTCCAGGGTACCGAGATCCAGCAGGTGGTTATTGGTACCTGCACCAACGGCCGCCTTGCTGACATGGCCATAGCAGCTATGATTATGCAGGGTAAGCAACGCTGCTCCCGGACCCGTCTGTTAGTTGCTCCGGCATCACGAGGCGTATTACAGGCGGCAGTGGCAGCGGGATATATCCAAACCCTGCTTCAAGCTGGAGCTGTCGTTCTACCACCGGGCTGCGGGCCCTGTCTCGGCCTCCATCAGGGAGTGCTGGGTGCCGGGGAAAATTGTCTATCCACCGCCAACCGTAATTTTAAGGGCAGAATGGGTAACCCGGATGCTTTCATCTATTTAGGCAGTCCGGCTACTGCTGCTGCCACCGCAATCGAGGGAAAAATTACTGACCCCAGGAAGTTTCTGTAAATATGGCCTTCGGGCCGAATTTGGAGAGGAGAGCTTTAGAATTGCTCACGGGCCGTGCTTTTAAATTTGGCTCTGGTATCTCGACCGATCAGATTATACCGGGACGATTTGCCTACCTGAGGAGTAATCTGCCCGAGCTGGCCAAACATGCCATGGAAGATGCCGACCCCACCTTTATCGGCAGGGTAAAAGAGGGGGATTTTATTGTCGCCGGCAGTAATTTCGGGCTTGGTTCCAGCCGGGAGCACGCCCCGCTGGTCATCAAGATGGCCGGGGTACGGGCAGTACTGGCCAAATCGGTAGCCCGGATATTCTTCAGAAATACTATAAATCTGGGGCTCCCCGTCTTATTATGCGATACCGACAGCATTAACGACAGTGACGAGTTGGAGATAGACCTTCAGGAGGGTATTATCCGGGATATAACCAATGGCAGCCGGCTTACCTTCGGTAAAATTCCCGGGATAATGCTCCAGATTCTTAACCAAGGCGGGCTCCTGCCCTACCTTGAGAAATACGGCGACTTTAGATTACCGACGGATGGTTAGACTGCTGATAAAAAGAGGAGCGATGGTTTCTGATGGCTTACCGGATTACTCTTATCCCCGGTGACGGCGTAGGACCTGAGATTACCCAGGCGACAGTGAAGGCACTGGAAGCCACCGGTGTGGCATTCAACTGGGATGTGGTCTGTGTTGGGGCCGCCGCCCAGGATAAGCTGGGCACCGTGCTTCCCGAATCGGTACTGGAGTCTATCAGAAAGAACCGGGTAGCCCTTAAGGGGCCGGTTACCACACCGGTCGGTTCCGGTTTTCGCAGCGTAAATGTCGCCCTGCGTAAGAGTCTGGATCTCTATGTCTGCCTGCGTCCATGCAAGTCTTATCCCGGTGCGCCGACACGTTACGACGACATCGACATCGTCGTGGTGCGCGAGAATATCGAAGACCTCTACAGCGGCATCGAGTTTGAAAAGGGTACCCCTGAGGCGGCCAGGTTGATAGAGCTTATCGCAGAGACTAAATCGGAGAAGGTCAGAGCGGACTCGGGTTTCAGCATCAAGGTGATTTCCGAGATGCGCAGCAGGCGCATCGTCCGTTTTGCTTTCGAATATGCTCGAAATCATCATCGCAAAAAAGTCACCGCAGTACATAAGGCCAACATCATGAAGTTCTCCGACGGATTATTTCTGGCTATGGCCCGGGAGGTCGCCCGGGAGTACCCCGATATTGATTTTGAGGACCGGATTGTGGACAACATGAATATGCAGCTGGTGCAGAAACCGCAAGAATTCGATATACTGGTCGCCCCCAATCTTTACGGCGATCTGCTCTCCGACCTCTGTGCCGGCCTGGTGGGAGGATTGGGCCTGGCCCCCGGGGCTAACCTGGGCGACGACATCGCCCTGTTTGAGCCGACGCACGGCAGTGCCCCCGGGTATACCGGGTTAAACAAAGTCAATCCCATGGCCATGATGCTCTCCGGCGTGATGATGCTGCGCTATCTCGGGGAAGAGGAGGCTGCCGCCAGATTGGAAAGAGCGATAGCCGGAGTAATCGCCGAGGGAAAGAGCGTTACCTACGATTTGAAAAGGGGCATTCCGGGTACCGCAGCCGGTACCTCGCAGGTAGCTGATGCTGTAGTGGAAAAACTCAGGTAGCGGACGGATAACCAATGTTGCCGCTTTTTCCGTTAACTGCGGCATGGCCTTATGTTATAATGTAATTTCTTGAATTGGTTAATAGTTTTTCGCCATACTCGATGACAGGAGAGAGGAACTAATGGGTAAAATCTATCTTATCGACGTGACCAACCGGGACGGCGTACAGACAGCGAAACTGGGCCTGTCCAAGCTACAGAAGACAATGGTGAACCTGTACCTGAATAAGATGGGGGTCTCGCAATCAGAGTTTGGCTTTCCTACCACCCATCACGAGTCGCGTTATCTCCAGGCTAACCTGGAACTGGCAAAGATGGGGGTGCTCCAGCCGATCCGGCTGGAGGGATGGGTAAGAGCTACCGTTCAGGATGTTGAGACTGCCTTTCGAATGGTCCCCGATATTAAGCATCTCAACCTGTCGGTATCCACCTCAAACCAGATGATAGAAGGCAAATTCCGGGGCAGCAAGAAGAAGTCTGATATCGTCAACATGATGGTCGATGCGGTTAGAGCAGCCAGGGCCTGTGGTGCGGAGAGTCTCGGAGTAAACGCCGAGGATGCCTCCCGGACGGAGGTAGATTTTTTAATCGAATTTGCCCTGGCGGCCAGAGATAGCGGCGCAGATAGAATAAGATATTGTGATACTCTCGGCTATGACAACCCGTTTACCATTTATGATACGGTAAGCAAACTTGCCGACTCGGTCGGGATACCGATCGAGCTGCATTGTCATAATGATCTGGGCATGGCAGTAGCCAATTCTCTCGCCGGCGCTAAAGGGGCCATCGATGGCGGTCAGGACGCCTATATTAATACCACCGTTAACGGCATCGGCGAGAGGGCGGGTAATGCCGACCTGGTGGCGGTAGTACTGGGCATCGCCAAGTCGAAGGGGTTTGCTCATGGTTATTGTTTTGGCAGCCCGGTTAATCTATCTATGGCCTGGAAACTGGCCAAATTCGCCAGCTATGCCTTTGGCGTTCCCATCCCGATAAATCAACCCGGGGTCGGGTCTAACGCCTTCGCCCATGCCTCCGGTATCCATGCCGACGGCGTTCTGAAGAACCCCGACAACTACGAGCTTTACAGCTTCCAGGAACTGGGCAGGGGAGACCCGGAACCAGTCGAGACGGGAAGGCAAATATGTACCGGTGAGTACGGCGGGATATCCGGCTTCCGCCACGTTCTGAATGAGATAATGGGGGCATCGGCGGTCTCGTTCACCAGTACCGAAGAAGCGCAGGAAATCCTGGAACTGGTCAGGTATGCCAATGTGGAAGCACAGAAGCCCCTCGTTGAAGACGAGTTGAGGTTCATTTACGACTACCCGAAGATTGCCCGGATGCTCTTGACGCTACGGCCGCTGGACCACTGAATTCGGTCCCCCTTTTTGCCTTGGGGATATCATAACCTGATATTGCTACCCTACCAGGTATATCAAACAGAATACCCTGCCCCGTTCACACTCGAACCGGGGCAGGGTATCTATCTTTATATCTTCTATGGCCCGTTTAGCCGAATACTATTCCGGGCAGCCACAGGGCTATCTGGGGGAAGAATAACAGCCCAACCAGAAGACAGCCATTTATGATCACGAAAGGAATGATGGACTTATAGATATCCACCATGGTTATACCGGAGTCTTTGGGGACCAGCCCCTTCATGATAAACAGGGCAAAGCCGAAGGGAGGCGTCATCAGTGCGATCAGAACGGTAACGCAGTAGAAG
>JAQTTS010000094.1 GCA_028710655.1 Dehalococcoidales bacterium | reverse complement strand
CTGGTCAGTATGGAGATGAACGGGATTGCCGTGGATGTGGAGCTGCTCAGGAAGATGTCCCACCGCCTCGGCGGGAGATTAATCGGGCTGGAGAAAGACATCTATAACGGGGTCGGACACCAGTTCAACATAAACTCATCCCAGCAGTTGAGCGCCGTCCTTTTTGAGGAGCTGAAGCTGCCGCCGGCGAGGAAGACCAAGAGCGGCTATTCTACCGACGCTTCCGTACTGGAGGGACTGCGTGGCGTCCACCCGGTAATAGAGTACATACTGGACTACCGCCAGTTGGCCAAGCTCAAGTCCACATATGTTGATGCTCTGCCGGCCCTGGTAAACCCGGAGACAGGCCGGGTGCACACCAGCTTCAACCAGACCAGGACGGCGACGGGGCGGCTCTCGTCCAATGAACCCAACCTTCAGAATATCCCGGTCCGTGGCGAAGTGGGTAGAGAGATAAGGCAAGCCTTTATTGCCCCACCCGGTTCTTACCTTCTGGCCGGCGATTATTCCCAGATTGACCTTCGTGCCCTGGCCCACCTGTCCCGTGATGCAGGATTGCTGCAAGCCTTCAGCCGGGATGAGGATATCCACGCTGCCACCGCATCTCAACTCTTCGGTGTGGATGCCTCCGTGGTAACACCGGATATGCGTCGTCTGGCCAAGACGGTCAACTTCGGGGTCATCTACGGTATGAGTGATTATGGACTGGAGCAGGCGACCGAGCTGTCCCGGCAGGAGGCGGCGCAGTTCATCACATCGTACTTTGAAAAGTATCCCGGGGTTAGGGATTATCTCGAGTCGACCAAGAAGCAGGCTAGGGAACTGGGCTATGTCCAGACTTTGCTGGGCAGGAAACGCTTTATTCCTGAGATAAAGTCATCTAATCGGCAGGTGAGAGAAGCCGCCGAGCGGATGGCAATTAACATGCCGGTACAGGGTACGTCAGCCGACATTATTAAGGTGGCTATGGTCAACCTCTACCGGGAGATGACAGAGCGCCGGCTGAAGAGTAAGATGCTGCTTCAGGTTCATGATGAGCTTATCTTTGAGGTACCTGCGGAGGAGATGGATGTCATGCGTCGGCTTGTGCCGCAGGTGATGTCTACCGCCCTGGTACTCGGTGTGCCGCTCAAGGTGGATATCAAAGCCGGTAGTAACTGGGGAGAGATGGAGAAGGAAGATGCCCGAGCTACCTGAAGTAGAAACGGTAAAGAATGAGCTTATCCCCCATATTATCGGACGTCGTGTTATCGGTATTACTCTTAACTGGGAGGGGATAGTCCTTAAGCCTTCGTTAGAGGAATTCCGCTCCTGCCTTACCGGGCAGGAGATAACCCGACTGAGCCGGCGCGGCAAATATCTTATCCTTCACCTTGGTAGCGGCGCGATGCTGATTATCCATCTCAGAATGACCGGTTCCCTGCTGCTGAAGCCGATGCTGGCTGAACCGGAAAAGTTTGTCCGCGCCATAATTCACCTGGACGGTAATTTGAACATACACTTCCGCGACCCGCGTAAGTTCGGGGTGATGTGGCTTACCTGGGACTTAAGCAATCTCGAGACGAAGCTCGGAACAGAACCGCTGGAGGATGTCTTTACTCCCGAGCTCTTGGCTGAGTTGCTGGCAAACCGCAAGGCACCGATAAAGGCGCTCCTCCTGGAGCAGGATCTGATCGCCGGTATCGGTAACATGTATGCCGATGAGTCACTGTTTTCCGCCGAAATCCACCCCTTAAGACCAGGGTGCAGCCTGACTGTAGCGGAAGTGAGGAGGCTCTATCGGAGCATAAGACAGGTGCTCTCGGCGGCGATTGATCGTAAAGGGGCTAGCGTGGATACCTACTACCGCCCCGGCGGTGAAGAGGGCACTGCCCACTTTCAGTTCCGGGTCGCCCACCGTCTTGGCGGTAAGCTCTGCCCGGTCTGCGGCACTCCTGTTGAGCGGATAACCGTCCGCAACCGCGGCACCTACTTCTGCCCCGGGTGTCAGCCTCAAGACAGGCGAAAGTCCGGATGCCCTCACGGTACGGATAAAGACGGATAACCCAAATCGCATTTGGCCTCACCTTTAGGTATATGCTACAATTAACTTTAGATTACTCAACCTACTGAAAAGGAAACCGCAATGACTGAGAAACAGCTTCCCGACCTGAAGACCTTCATCAGGAATGTCAACAAGAAGGACGAAAAGCGTAACGGTCTAAAAATACGTTTTGCCTTCACCAAGCGCAAAAGGTAAACCTGAGGCGCGCTTCAACCACTCTGACCCGCCGCATCGATCATCGGAACGGATATCCCTCGCGCTCAAAGTCGGGAAGGTAGTCTTCGTGAGCGTCGATCTTCTGTGTCCATCCCTTCTTAAGTCCCAGCTCCTCCATTATATCGAGCACCTCCTGGTATTCGGACGGCGATATGTTACGTGAGAGGAGGAGAAACTGATGAGCCCGGTGCACGGGATGATATTGCGACATGGCACTGATGGTGACCCGTCTGGAGATCTCCTTCGCCAGCCAGGTAAGCGAGTCCCGGCTGCCGGACAGTGCGTTGGGCAGGATAAGGTGGCGGACGATTAGCCCCTGCTGCGCCAGCCCGGGCTTATCCGTGACGAGACCGCCGACCTGCCGGTACATCTCCTTGATGGCCTGGCGGGACCGGGCGACATAGTCCGTAGCCTCTGATAATTGACTGGCGTAGGCATCGGAAGCGTATTTTATGTCCGGCAGGTAGATGCTGACAATACCGCTAAGCTCCTCCAGGGTTTCAACAGAGTCGTAGCCGTTGGTGTTGTAGACCAGTGGCAGTCTCAAGCCCATCGGTACCGCCTCCGTAAGGGCACGGACTATCTGCGGGACGAAGTGCGACGGAGAAACGAGATTGATGTTGTGGCAGCCAATCTCGTCCTGGAGATAGAGCATATTTTCGGCGAGAGTGCGATAGTCTACTTCGTTGGACCTTTGCTTTTGCCAGTCCTGGCTTATCTGGTAATTCTGGCAGTAAACGCACTTTAAATTGCAGTTGCCGAAGAATATCGCTCCCGAGCCCCGGCTTCCGGAAATGGCTGGCTCCTCCCCGTGGTGGGCACAGAATGAGGAGACTATAGGCAGTCGGCCGGAGTGGCAAAAACCCGTCTCGTCATTGAGCCGGTTGACCCGGCACTCCCGGGGGCAGATATCACAGGAAGCCAGCCGTGCCTCCAGTCTTTGGGCCCGGTGCTCAAGCTCACCGGAACGGTAGAGAGCAATATACCCTGGTTCCACGTCTAACCACCCCTCACTTCCTTAACCCCAAAGCGATCTTCAGGGTATCGGCTAGATGGATAATTGCCGTCCTGATAGCCTTGGCCTTTTCTTTGATTCCGGTACTCTCGGCTATCCCTGTTTCTATTCCGGATATGGCTTCTCTCAGCCTGTCCGGAGGTAACAGCTGGCAGACGGTGCAATAGAAGCTCTTGGAACGGCCCTCGTCGTAGTTAGCCAGGAGGTAGCGGAGCACTTCCTGCTTTTCATTTTCCTTCTGCACGAATTCCCTGATGCCATTCTTCTCGATGAAGGTAAAGTTGGCTGCAACTGGCTGATAGGAGATGAAGGAGTCCTGATGCCCGGCCGAACCGATAATCCCGGCTACCCTCTCGCAATCTCTCCAGTCGCTGCACTCTGCGCATGTCTCAAGACCTTTCTGCTTTACGCAGCAGGTGATAAAGCCGCAGGACGGGTGTTTCTGCTCAAAACCCGGGCCGCAACAACCGGGGCACCTTGAGGGACCCTCGGTGTAGTATCTCGGGCACAGGCCGCAGTCGAGGCAGCAGGCGCCGACTGCGGGATACTTCTTGAGCGGGTACTTGTCCATCACAAAGTCGGTTAACCCTTTATCTTCTTCAGCAGAAAAGCGATGTTCTTACCAAAGTTCCAGGCTGTTCTCATCCCTTCTTCGTCCTGCTCCACATTACCCTTCTCGTGACTACCGAAGGCAACATTCCAGTACGTGGAACCGGGTATAAAACATCCCATAATCTGAAACCAGAAGGTCAGCTGGGCCAGGGTAAAGTTCTTACCCGCCCGGCGCGCTACCACCAGAGGGCCGCCTACCTTCCCCTGAAAAGCCCGGCCGTTCCAATAGGTAATATACCCGGTCCTTTCCATGAGCGCTTTGATCTGGGCTGTCGCCGAACCGAAGTAGACCGGCGAAGCAAGTATTATCGCATCCGCCTCCTTCATCCTGGTATATACCGGCCATAGATCGTCATCAATAGGGCAGGCCTCCTCTTTTTTACAGGCATAACAACCGTTGCAGGGCTTTATGTCCAGGCCGGCCAGGCTGATCAGCTCGGTCGCTATTCCCTCCTCTTCGATTGCCTTCAAAGCGTGCCGGCTTAAGAACTCCGTGTTGCCGTTTTTTCTCGGGCTGCCCGAAATAGCAATAGCCTTCAAGTTAGAACCTCCTTTTCTATCCAGTAGGAGATGTTATAGGCTGCGCAGCTTGCTCAAAGCGGTGCTAATGCGCTCCATTGAGCGCTCCTTCCCCAGGACTGACATTGTTTCAAACAGGGGTGGTGCCACCATCCGCCCGGTAATGGCTGCTCTCAGCGTACCGAAGAGTTGCCCCGTCTTCAGCCCCATCTCGTCAGCCAGCGGCCTGGCCGCCGTTTCCAGAGACACGGCATCAAAGGTTTGCAGGTGCTCGAGTCTATTCCTGACCGCTATCAGTGCCTGGATAGATGACTCCCGGTTCATCTTCTTGACTATCAAGAGGCCGGGCTCGTAGGCGAGTTCATCGGTAAAGAAGAAGTCGGTCAGCTCCGGGACCTCGGCCAGGGTGCGGGTGCGCTCCTGGACGAGGGGCATAACCTGCCGGACATAGTCCATAGGTAACGGCCGCCTGACCGCGTCGGGCAGGCGGTTTTCTAGGAATGGCAATGCCCGTCGGGTAAAGTCGTCGGGGCTCAGGCTGCGAATATATGCCCCGTTCATCCAGTTGAGCTTGTCTTGGTTGAAAATAGCCCCGGTACGGCTGATCCTCTCCAGAGAAAAACTGGCTATCAGCTCGGCACAAGAGAATATCTCGGTCTTGTCGTCGAGCGACCATCCCAGCAGGGTGAGGAAGTTGATCATTGTCTCGGGCAGATAGCCCTGATCACGGTACTCGGTTATCGAGACCGAACCATGTCTTTTACTCAATTTGGCACGGTCGTTCCCTAATATCATGGGCAGGTGGGCGAACTGCGGAGGTTCGAAGCCCAGGGCATGATACATCAGGAGGTGGCGGGGGGTACTGGACAGCCATTCCTCGGCCCGCAGGACATGGCTTATCTCCATCAGGTGGTCATCGACCACATTGGCAAGGTGGTAGGTTGGATAGCCGTCCGACTTAAGCAGCACCAGGTCGTCGATGGTGCTGTGGTCAAACACCACCTCACCCCAGATGAGGTCGTTGAACCTGATGCTTCCTTCTAGTGGGGTCTTGAAGCGGACTACCGGCGTAATCCCCTCCGCCTCTTTCTGTGCCCGCTCCGCCTCGCTTAAATTGCGACAGCGCCGGTCGTATCCCGGCGGTTGCTTGTGCCTGGCCTGCTCTTCTCGCATCTCTGTGAGGCGCTGGGAGGAGCAGTAGCAGTAGTAGGCATCCCCTTGCCTGATCAGGCGCTCGGCTGCCTCACGGTATAAACTGAGACGCTGTGATTGGAAATATGGTCCGTAGTCCCCGCCTACCTCGGGGCCCTCATCCCAGTCAAGCCCCAACCACTTAAGGCCTTCCAGAATAGCCTCCAGGGCGTCATCAACCTTGCGGGCGACATCGGTATCCTCGATGCGGACAATGAATTTGCCCCCGCTATGGCGGGCAAAGAGCCAGTTGAACAGGGCGGTCCTGATATTACCGACGTGTGGGTAGCCGGTGGGGCTGGGAGCAAAACGTACTCTAACTTGTTTGGTCATCTGAAAACTCTCATTTCGCTGTTATCAAAACTCTTAGTATTCTAGCACTTTAAGCGTCACTATTTCAGCTGAAATCCTCCAGCACCCGTTCCAGTTCGGGCGGCAGGTTGGAGGTAAACTCAACGTACTTGCCGGTGGAAGGCAGCTTAAAACCAAGACGGCAGGCATGGAGAAAAAGCCGCGGCAACGGGTCAGACTTTGGACCGTAGACTCTATCACCAGCTACCGGATAACCGATTGTGGCGAGGTGAACCCGGATTTGATGGGTACGGCCGGTCTCCGGCCTTACCTCAATCAGGGTATAGCCTGCCAGGTGCCGGATAACATGATATTGAGTGTGCGCCTCCCTGCCACTACCTTCTGCCACCACTGCCATCCTCTTCCGGTTATGCGGGTCGCGACCGATAGGCGCTTCGATGACCCCGTTATCCGGAGTGAGCTGCCCTTTGACAAGCACCTGGTAGGCTTTCGCCACCGAACGGGTCTTAAACTGACCGATTAGATCAAGCTGGGCCCGGCTATTCTTAGCTACTACCATCACCCCCGAAGCGTCCTTATCCAGCCGGTGTACGATTCCCGGCCGTAGCGAATCGCTCCCGGGCAGGTTGGGAACATGGTTGAGGATGGCGTTAACCAGGGTGTGGTCCCGGTGTCCCGGTGCCGGGTGGACCGTCAGCCCGACCGGCTTATCAATGACCAGTAGATCGTCATCCTGATAGATAATATTGAGTGGGATAGCTTCAGGTAGCGGTGGTTTAGGGGGAGGGGGCAGGTTGATATTTACTCTGTCACCAACATCAAGCTTCATTCCGGATTTAGCCGGGCGGTTATTGACCGTGATCAATCCCTCAGTAATGAGACTCTGGGCCTGGGTCCGGGAAAGCCCGGGGCATTTCTCAACAAGATACTTGTCGAGGCGTACACCCGGTTCGCTGGCGGCAAAGCTAAACTCTTTACTCAACACGGTTCATCAACAAAACGTTACACTTTTATTAAGTATACCAGCTTCTACCGGGGATAGGTAAAGGAGTGGCGTCTTGAAGAAAGCTTAATCGCCAGCCGAATCTGTCCCTGTATTGCATCCGGTCCTTATCTCCAGCGGGTTGCGTTGATCGTTCCGGATGTATTTGATAGCCCTCAAATCTGATGGCAGTCCGCCTCGTTTCTACTGTCTGCTTCTTGCTTCTCCTTGACCAGGAGATATATCAAGGAACCGGCGAAGACTCCGACACCGCCGGTTATCGCTGCATCGGAGATGTTATAGGTGGGAAAGGTACCGACGCCGATAAAATCGGTAACGTAGCCCAGAGTCATTCGGTCGATCAGGTTTCCTACCGTACCGCCGAGCATTGCACCCAGAGCCCCCTTGCTTATGATGGTATTCAAGAAGGTAAAGCGGTGGCATAAATAGAAGGTATAGATTAGAATAATGCCGGCACCGATAAAGCTGACTACCGTTAGAGAAGGAACATGACCCTGGAAGATTCCGAAAGCGGCGCCGGTGTTCTGGGTATGAGTTATGTGGAGAAAAGCTCCCTCCGGCACTGATTGCCCCACGACTATGTTAGACCTTACCCACGCTTTACTGAACTGATCTGCGAGCACCAGCGATAGGGCGATAAGAGAAAAGGCGATATTCTGCCACCGCTCACCACGAAGACTACTAACCTTTAGCACCCTTTGCTTGACCAGCCTTACAATCTAAACATAGTCTTGCCTCAGGAAGCGCCTCCAATCGGGCCATGGGTATCGGATTACCACAAACCTCACACAGGCCGTAGGTTCCTTTCTCAAACTTGTCGATGGCGTTCTCAACTGCTATCAACTGATCCTTGTTGCGCTTCTCCAGCTCTAACCTGGTCTCTAACTCAGCGGTTTCGGTAGCTTCCTCCTCTCGTTTGCCGAAAGGGCTACCCTCACGCCTCTTATCCGTAACC
>JAQTTS010000093.1 GCA_028710655.1 Dehalococcoidales bacterium | reverse complement strand
TATTTGCGGGAATACGCGTTCAGGGCCTAACAGGATAGCATTATTCGACGAAGGGTTAAGATTGATTTGTTTGCCAGGATTATTGACGGTACGCCCATTCCTTTATTCGTAATTGACCGGCAGCATAGGGTGACCTTCTGGAACACGGCGGTTGAATCTCTTACCGGTATTCCAAGGGAAAAGATAGTCGGCACCAGTGAGCATTGGCGTGCCTTCTATTCTGAGGAGAGACCGGTTATGGCCGATTTAGTGCTTGACGGGGCCTCGGCGGATCAGATTGAGGCGTACTACCCGGGCAAGTGCTGGCAATCCCCTCTGATTGAAGGGGCCTATGAGGTTGAGGATTACTATCCCCATCTGGGAGAAGCCGGCAAGTGGCTCTATTTTACGGCCAGCCCAATCAGGGACAAGAATGGTAGCGTGGCAGGGGCAGTAGAGACCTTGCAGGATATCACGGAGCGCATGCGGGTTGAAGAAGCTCTGCAGAAGTCGGAGAAGAGCTACCGGGAGTTGTTTGATGGCGCTCTCGATGCTATTTGGGTCCATGATTTGTTGGGCAATATACTGAAAGCGAATCATGCCGCCGAAAATCTCACCGGGCTTAGCGGTGAAGCACTGGCGAGGAGTAACATAAAAGACTTCCTGTCCCGGCATAGTCTGCAGGTGGCCAGGGAGCGACGTCACAGGATGGTTGAAAATGGTAAAGGTCTGGGTAAGCCCTACCGGCAGCGCATTATTCGTCAGGATGGACGTGAGACAACTGTGATGTGTACCACCAGGCCTATCTTCAGCGATGGCCGGCTTATTGCTTTTCAGAATATTGCCTGGGATATTTCTGAGCAGGAGTTGATGCAGGAAAACCTGCGCTATTATATGCAGCAGGTTACCATGGCACAGGAGCACGAACGTAAGCGTATTGCCCGTGATTTGCATGACGATATTACCCAGTCTCTGCTTCTGGTAACACAGGGATTGGATATGCTCAGCTCGACCGAGCGGCCGAAGCTGTCCGGTGACCAGCTTAAACAGCACCTGGAAAAGCTGCGCGACCAGGCTGTCGATGCTCTGGAGGCTGTACGGCGTTGTGCCCATAATCTGAGGCCCCGAATAATAGATGACCTCGGGCTGGTGGCTGCTCTGGAGTGGTTGACCGATGAACTGGCGAAGAATCAGGGAATTGATGCCTCTGCTGAGATCACAGGGCAGGAGCGGGCTCTGCCTGCCGAGATTCAGTTGCTGCTGTTCCGCATCGCTCAGGAAGCGTTGAACAATGCCAGAAAGCACGCCCGGGCCTCCAGTGTTATTCTCAGGCTGGAGTTTGGTGACGATAGCCTGACCATGACGGTAAGTGATAACGGCAGTGGCTTTGAGGTTCCCAGGGTAATAGGAAATCTGGCCGGTGTCGGCAAGCTGGGTCTGGCCGGAATGCAGGAGCGGGCCAAACTGATCGGCGGCAGCCTTAAGATAGAGTCGGCAATAGGCGAGGGAACCACTATTACGGTCAGGGTCCCCGTCTCGGTTCCTATCTCGGAGTAGGTCTGTTGTTACCGGTTCCGGGGAAGTCTATTCTGTCCCCCCGGTTGCGAAGGAATCAAACTGTTGCCGGAGCCTTTCCAGCTTTGATTTTCTTAAGGTCAGCTTTTCCTGTTCTTTGTCGATAACGGCTTTCGGTGCTTTGGCAAGAAAATCCCTGTCCGTCAGCCTGGCTTCCAGTTGTGCGATGGCAGACTGAATTTCTGCCATCTCCTTTTGCAGGCGCTTACTCTCCGCAGCCAGATCAAGCATACTTTCCATAGGTATCACTATCTCAGTCTCTCCGAGCACCAGCGCCAGAGCATTTTCCTGAGCCGGTCTTTCTTGACGGTCACTGCAGAAGGTAACCGGTTTTGCCCTGGCCAGGGTCTGGATGGTTTCGGAGTAGGGGCTGATTGTTGGCGAAAGACTGCCGGCGTAAACGTGCGCTGTAATCCACCGGTTGCTCTCCACCCTGTATTCGGCCCGGACGTTGCGGATAGAGCGTATGATTTCGATTATTGACGACATAACGCGTTCCGCCTCCGGGTCTATAACTGCCTCATTTGCTTCAGGGTAGGGGGCTATCATTATCGATTCCGTGTCCTGATGTGCGGGCATACTGTTTTTCAGGTTTTGCCATAGTTCCTCGGTTAAAAAGGGCATAAAGGGATGCAGCAGACGAAGCGATGTCTCCATAACATGGACCAGGACCGGGGCGGGTGATACGGCATCCTCGGCGGACTGGAGGCGGATCTTGGCGATTTCGATGTACCAGTCGCAAAACTCTCCCCAGAGCAAATCGTGTATTTGTCTCTGGGCTTCACCGAACTGGAACTCTTCCATCAGAATGGCGACGTTTTTTATGGTGTGATTGAGGCGGGACAGAATCCAGCGGTCTTCTATCGGGAGTAGCCCCCCCTGTATTCCGGTGTCCGTACTGCCGGGTGTAGTGCTCCTTATTATAAACCGGGTGGCATTCCACAGCTTGTTGGCGAAGTTGCGGCCTGCTTCCAGACGTTCCGGGGCCAGTTTGATGTCGTTTCCCGGTGATGTTCCCGTAGAGAGAGCGAAACGCAGGGCGTCGGTACCGTACTGGTCCATGGTATCGAGTGGATTGATTACATTGCCCCGGACCTTGCTCATCTTTTCGCCCTTCTCGTCGCGTACCAGACCGTGAAGGTATATGGTATTAAAAGGAATTTTGCCGGTGTCTTCGATGCCCATCATGATCATCCTGGCTACCCAAAAGAAGAGGATATCATAGCCGGTTTCCATGACGGTGGTCGGATAGAAATAGCGCAGGTCTTCGGTATCATCGGGCCAGCCCAGTGTGGAGTGTGTCCACAGCGCCGAGCTGAACCAGGTATCGAGGACGTCCGGGTCCTGCTCTATATTAACCGAGCCGCAGGAGGAACATTTTTTTACATCCTCGACAGCTACCGTGCGATTACTGCAGTCCCGGCAATACCATACCGGTATGCGGT
Source organism: Dehalococcoidales bacterium (assembly GCA_028710655.1). The sequence goes on along the minus strand of JAQTTS010000093.1, from coordinate 4,869 downwards.
GTCCCCACCATAGCTGCCGGCTGATACACCAGTCGCGGATGTTTTCCATCCAGTTGAGGTAGACCTTGGTGAAGTGCTCGGGGACAATTCTAATATCGCCGCCGGTTACGGCTGAGATGGCCGGTCGGGCTAAAGGCACCATCTTGACGAACCACTGCTTGCTGACCACCGGCTCGATTATTGTCTGACAGCGCTGACAGTGTCCTATCGAATGGGAATAGGGTTCTACCTTGACCAGCAGGCCTTCTTTCTCCAGGTCGGCCAGTATCGCCTTCCGGCAGGAGAACCGGTCGAGACCGGCGTAGGGTCCGGCGTTGTCGTTCATGGTGGCATCCGGGTTCATAATGTTGATTAGCGGCAGGCCCTGGCGCTGTGATACTTCGAAGTCGACCGGATCGTGCGATGGAGTGATCTTAACGGCGCCGGTCCCGAAACCGGAGTCAACCGCTTCGTCGGCCAGGATAGGTATTGCCCGGTTCACTACGGGTAGGATGACTTTCTTGCCTATCAAGTTGCTGAACCGCCTGTCATCGGGATTGACCGCTACTGCGGCATCGCCGAGGATTGTTTCCGGGCGGGTGGTGGCGACGGTAATGAACTCATGCTTGTCTTCCGCCAGAGGATATTTGACATAATACAGGTGTCCGTTGACGTCTTTGTGATCGACCTCGAGGTCGGAGATGGCAGTGGCGCAGCGGGGACACCAGTTAATAATCCTCTCCCCGCGGTAGATGAGGCCTTTCTCATAGAGACGGACGAAGACGGTGCGCACGGCCCGGCTCGGTCCCTCGTCCAGCGTAAAATGTTCCCGGCTCCAATCGCAGGAGATCCCCAGCCTCTGGTGCTGCTCGGTGATGGTTTTACGGCACTGCTCCGCCCAGCGGTCCATCCGGTTCAGGAACTCCCGCCGTCCCAGCTGGTGTCGGTCCAGGCCTTTCCTGGCCAGCATTTGTTCTACCACGACTTGGGCGGCGATGCCGGCGTGGTCGAAGCCGGGGAGCCATAGTGTAACATCACCCTTCATCCGGTGCCAGCGGGTCATGATATCCTCCAGGGTAGCGGTCAGCGCATGCCCGATATGAAGCTCGCCGGTAACATTGGGCGGGGGCATGATGATGACGAAAGGCTTCTTTTTCGGGTCTATATTAGCTGTGAAATAGCCTTTCTCCATCCAGAACCGATACCATCTGGACTCGACCTTGCCCGGTTGATATACCTTGGGCATTTCCTCTTTCATCTTTGTCTGTTCCGTCATAGTCACCTTTTCCCGCGTTTAGTCAAAGTCTTTTAAAAAGGGTGCTGCTTCTCTCGAGCTACGAGTGCTAAATAAGCCTGACTACCCTGTCCAGTATCCTCTCCGCCACCTCTCTCTTGCTGAGCAGGGGCAGGGTTTCCTCATTGCCCTGTTTGTCTATGATGGTTACCTTGTTGGTATCGACGCCGAAGCCGCTGCCGGTATCGGTGATGTCGTTGGCGACTATCAGATCGAGTTGCTTCTCCGTCAGTTTTTGCCTGGCGTTGGCGATGACGCTGTCAGTCTCGGCGGCGAAGCCGACCTTAAGGAAGTCCCCCTTTACCTGGCTCAGGATATCCGGCGTCCTGATTAACTCCAGGTTCAGGACGGGGCGGTCTTTCTTGATCTTAGTCCGGGCGGTCTTCTTCGGGCGGTAGTCGGAGACGGCGGCTGCCATAATCAGGGCATCCGCTTGAGCTACCGCTCTGACCACCGCCTTCTTCATCTCGGCAGCGGTCCTGATCCGGGTGACTTCCATGCCGGCCGGTGCGGTCAGCAGGGTGGGAGCGGTAATCAGCGAGACAACAGCGCCCCTGTCCCTGGCTGCTTCGGCTAAAGCATACCCCATTTTGCCTGAGGCACGATTGCCGATGTGACGGGCAGGATCGATCGGTTCTTGAGTGCCGCCGGCGGTAACCACGATATGCTTTCCCGTCAGGTCATTTCTTTTATTCAGTACTTGCCCGATGGCGGCTATGATTTTCTCCGTTTCGGCCAGGCGTCCCTTGCCTGTGCTGCCTGAGGCCAGGCGGCCGCATTCGGGTTCGATAATGGCAAACCCCCTGGCTTTCAGTGCGGCCAGGTTGTGCTGGGTAACCGGATTCTGGAGCATATTGACGTTCATTGCCGGTGCCAGTATCACCGGTGCTTTGGTCGCCAGCACGGTGCAGCCGATCATATCGTCGGCAATACCTGCTGCGAGTCTGGCAATGATATCGGCGGTAGCCGGGGCGATGACCACGATGTCGGCGGCTTCGGCTAGAGCAATATGCTCGACACTGAACTCGGAATCGGTTTCCCACATGCTGGTTACTACCGGCCGGCCGGTAATATTACGAAAAGTCAACGGGGTTATGAATCTTGTCGCCGCTTCGCTCATTACTACCTCGACTCTGGCTCCTGCCTGGGTCATCCTGCTGGCAAGCTCGGCGGTCTTGTAGGCGGCGATACTGCCCGTTATTCCTAATACTACAGTCTTCCCGTTTAGCATTTTTCTCCTTGCCCGCTGTTTCAGGACCGGTTCATCAGGTAGATGAGCCTTATTCCGATCAGCGTCAGATCGGGGTTTATCACGTCGAATGCCGCTGTTTCTTTAGCGATGATGGTGGCCCAGCCTCCGGTAGCCACCACCAGGGCTTTTTCTCCCAGCTCTTTCTGGATGCGGGCGATCATACCCTCGATCAGCGATACGTAGCCGAGGACAATCCCTGACTGCATCGCGGTGACGGTGCTGGTGCCGATAGCATGTTTGGGGTGGATCAATTCTACCCGCGGCAGCATGGCTGCCTTTATGAACAGGGTTTCGGCTGCCGTGTTTATCCCGGGGGCAATCGATCCTCCCTGGTAGCAGCCTTCTTTGGAAACGATGTCGAAGGTGGTTGCCGTTCCCATGTCGGTGACTATCACCGGGCCGCCGTAGAGGTGGTGAGCGGCGGCGGCATTGACGACGCGGTCGGCGCCGACCTCTTTGGGGTTGTCCATGTGTATGGAAACGCCGGTCTTAACGCCGGCCCCTATCACCAGTGGCGTAAGCTTAAAATAGTGCTGAAAGAGGTCTTCGTAGATAGTGATCAGCGGGGGTACGACGCTGCATATGGCGGTCTCCGTAATATCGGGCGTATCCAGTTTCTGGTGGTGCATCAGGTTGAGCAGAATGGCGGCATATTCATCCGCCGTACGGTGAATATTGGTCGCCATATGCCAGGTGGCCCGAAGCTTCGTGTCTTCGAAGACTCCCAGTTTGGTGTCGGTATTTCCGATATCGATCGCTAATAGCATCTTGTTTCTTCCGCCCTGTCCGTAATGTTGGTCCCGGGGATCACTCCTCTTTTAAATGCTTGATCACCAGCGGCAGCACCGGCAGCAGGTCGCTGGCAATCATGCCGGCATCACCCAGCCGGGACCTGACCATTTCACCCGCTTCACCGTGGAGGAATACTCCGGCGGCGGCGGCGTCAAAGAATGAGAGTCCCTGCGCTACCAGCCCGGCGATAATTCCACTCAGGACATCTCCGGTGCCGGCTGAAGCCAGCCCCGGATTGGCTGCCGCGCTGATTCGGGTACGGCCGTCCGGTGTGGCGATGACGGTGCAGGCTCCTTTCAGAACGATAGTCTTATTCGTCTTCCTGGCCAGCTCTTTCGTGATTTCGATGCGGGATGACTGTACTTCATCTACCGTGGTCTCGGCCAGTCTGGCCATTTCACCGGGATGCGGAGTGAGGATGGCATCGCCGGTCAACCGCTGCCACCAGTTGGGGACTCTGGCCAGTATATTGAGAGCATCGGCGTCCAGAATGAGCGGTGGCAGCATTGCTTTTACTCTTAAAAGCAGCTCATCGATGAATTGCATTACCGGCTGGCTTTGTCCCAGTCCGCACCCCAGAAGCAATGCATTGTAGTCGTTAAGGTTCTGGCGTATCACCTTGGCGGCCGCTGGGGAAATGATGCCGGGGTGTGCTTCCGGTAGCGGCAGGTAGGTCGTCTCGGTAAGTTTGCCGGCGAGGATCGATTGTATTCTGACTGCTGTTGCCAGTGTTACCAGTCCGGTGCCGACGCGCATTGCGCGGCCGCAGGCCAGGTAGGCTGCGCCGATATAGTTGATGGAACCGGCAATGACGATGACCTTGCCGAAGGTACCCTTATTGGCGTTAAGCGGGCGCCCGGGTAGGGCCGATCTGACCCAGTCGGCGGTGATTAGCTCGTCGGTGGCCTGTTCGGCTAGGTAGGTCGGGATGCCGATGTCGGCCGTGGTTATCCGGCCGGTTCTTTCCGCTCCGGGGTATTTGAAAAGGCCGATTTTGGGAAAGGCGAGGGTAATCGTATTGTCGGCGTAGAGGCAGGACGGGTCGGCTGCTCCGGTATCGGCATTCAGGCCCGATGGCAGGTCCACGGCAATGATGCGCAGCCCGGGCCTCTTCGCCTGGTTGATCATATCCAGGGCTTTCTTCAGAGCGCCGTGGAACGGGCGAATTCTGCCGATTCCGAATATGGCATCGATAACGGCCCCGGCTGATGGCAGCAGGTCTGCCAGTTGGTCCAGAGAGGTCTCTTTGGTAGCGTCGATACAGTTTATGCTGCGTTCCCGGACCAGTGCCAGGTTCGGGTCATCGGGCGGTCTTTCACTGAAAAGGAAGATGTTGACCTTAGCTCCACCGTCGTGAAGGTGGCGGGCTGCAACCAGTCCGTCCCCGCCGTTGTTTCCCGGGCCGACCAGGATCAGGATGGTCTTCCCGCTGACGCCGCCGAGTATCTTGTTCACTTCCCCGGCGACTGCGGCTCCGGCGTTTTCCATGAGCTTGTCGGTCGTCAAGCCGATATTGGCACAGTCCTGGTCTGCCTGGCGTGTCTGATTAGTA
>JAQTTS010000092.1 GCA_028710655.1 Dehalococcoidales bacterium | reverse complement strand
TGACCCCTGGCACCATGTATTGCTCCTGTGGTATCTGTAATATTAGTGACGACATTCAAATGATGTGCATACATAAGGTCATACCATTGGCGGACAAAGCAGTGAGACGGGGAGTTTATAGAGTTTATAATATTCCCATCCTTATCTCTGACACGAACAAGATAAGACAGTTTCATCGTATCATCCTGCTTATTCATTAAGTGACCTCCGTAGCAGGTCTTGTTTCTGCAGTAGGCACCGAGGTGAAACTCAGCGCAGAAGCAGCATAGAAATAAACATCGGCATAGAATCCACCGGCTTCGTCCAGCAATACCACTACTGGTTGAAAAGCAGCAGCGAGGACTCCGTTGGCCGGGTATTTATGATACAAAAAACTAAAGGTAGACGGATTATTATTGGGCCGTAAGATACCTGCATCGATAACAGTCTGTGCGCCCAGAATAGTCCCGGTGGTTACCTTGCGGTAGTATACAGCCTCGTCTGCCCCCTGATACTGGTAAAACACATAGGCGTTATCTTCATCATCCAGTCCCAGCCCCACATACCACTGGTTGGAATCAAAGGCCAGTGATTGTTTGGCAAGCCAAACTCCGCTTTCCTTCTTTCGATAATAAACATAGTAATCCCAGGGGGCCGGCACTTCTTCATCCTGCCAGGCAACATGATAATCGCCTACAGAATCTATCTGAATTACAGGGATGGGGGTTCCTCCACCGCCTCCGGGCACATCGACGATATCCGGGGCGGTCCATACTCCACCGGTGCGATATATTATCTCGGTTCCACCAGCACCGATATACACTACTACCGGCTCGTCGCTATTATTGATAGCCAGGTCGGGGGTTATTCCCAATGCCGTAGCTACCTCAAACGGGCTCCATGCGCCGGCAGTTCCTACGATATAACGTATTGTAGCCCGCTGGTAAACGATATGGATAGTGTCGGTGCTATCGATTACAGCCTTGATTACCCAGGGGCTGAGAGCACCCCCCATATCGACAACCGTCTCCGGAGCACTCCAAACCCCGCCGGTTCTGGTGATATACCTTATAAGGGCATTACCAACCACCGGAACATAGGAGTAGATGATACTGGGGACATTATTGGAATCTATTACGAGGGATATCCCGTCCCAGCAGAAACACCTCTCGGCGGTAGCCACTTCCTCGGTCCATGTCAGCCCGCCATCGGAGCTGTAGGCTACCAGGATACCGTCGCTGGGATTATTCCAATGACCATAAGCTATCCAGATAATGCCATCGTTGCCGACGGCTACACAGCGCTGACCTCCGCGGAGAGCGTTCTGGAAATGGGCCAGTATTGTATTAGCTTTCACACTTATGGCCATTAAAATAACTCCAAACTATGTCAATCCAAGTCTCTTTGCGTCGTAAAACTCACATTCTATGGTTTGCAGTGCAAGCCCTACAGCGGACTGCTGCATCGCAATCTCGACCCCATAGACATCGGGTATAGGTCCAATGTGCCTCGAGGGGTGGGTAGTAGGCTGAACACCCTCATAGGTAAGCTGGTCATGGTTTACCCAGGCCCCCGAAGGCACAAGCATCTTCCTGATACGAATAGCGATTGTATCGCCCAGTATCATGGGCGACAGGTTGATTTCAGCGCCGGCGAAAATGTATGCCAGTGTGCTGGCGGTAGTATTCTCGGTATAGACTACCTGCCAGGCAGCGGTCATAACATAGGAACCGCTCTGCGCCGAACGCTTTAGTCTGAGAATGGGGGGCATACTGCTTACTACAGCCATTATCTTGCCCTCCCCCGTTGCTCTACGGTTATCGCCAGCCAGTCCCCTGCCGCAGTCCCGCTGATATAGATAGCGTTGGCGTTCTTTACCCGGTAGCCGATAGCCTCGTTTGCCAGCAGTGGCCATGACTGGTTGATGTTGGCTGCAGTAGTCGCGGAATTACCTACATAGACCAGGCCGCCATTCGTGGGCCATCCCTTGAGCTGCAGTATCATGTCGTCGGGCACCGGGATATCCGGGAGCTGCTGTGTCCGACCGACTGCCGGGACCTGAACACGTGTGGCCAATATCGTTTCGGTATTTGGCACTACGGCCAGCGACAGGTTCTGCACCACACTAACCAGCTGCTGGGAGTATTCTTCTTCCTTCTGTCCGGCCTGAGCTATGGCCAGCAGCAGGTTCTGGGTAGCTTCATCGAGAGCAACCACGTATTGAGCATCCGCAGGAGCTGCGCTGACCTTGCTTTTCTGCATGAGAGCGATAGCTGAGGCAATCAGCGCAGTTGTCCCGACAGCGACTCCTACCTTGCCGGCATTATCTTTTTCCGCCATGGTGTGACCCTCCTTTTAGCCGATTTCTTCTACTTCGACCTGAATATCGATAGAGCCAGCGGCGACAAGGGCTACGGGGTAAGCGGTAATGTCAGCAAATAGTTCTACCTCCGGGAGTTCCTCCTCCTCTATTGTGAGATTCATCCCGTTCACAATGTAATACGGAACCAAAGCCTGTGCGAAACCCGCGCCGGCACCGGTGCCGATGAGGACGGTAGTGTTCCCTGCAGCGTTATTCCAGAAGAGTATCCGTTTAATAACGACACTCTTGGTCCCGACCAGCTGGGCAAAGTTGGATATCTGGAATATTGCAGCCGCAGCAGCAACACCGGCAACAGCCAGGTTTGTTACAGGACCCTGGAGTCTGACCCCTTTATCGATTCCTGTTAATAGTGACATCGCTTTATCTCCTTATAAGTATTTCTTGAGAAATGGTTTAACCCTGGCCTCGACCGGAGCACCATACATGAGTGCAATAGATTCTCCCGGCCTTGATAGCTTCCTCGGTTTGGCTGTCCAGAGCAAAAGTGTGGAAGCGGTATCCCATGGCGATGATGCGGACGGCGCTCAGTGCGTAATCCATTCCATTGAGAGCCTCGACCGCAGGCCGGTTATCCTGCCAGACGCAGAACTCAGTGCTGACAAGGTTCGGATCCCTCTGGGTTGTCTTGTAGTCATAGGGAACCTGGATGTTCTTCAGCTCGAATTTGGCTACGCCTGTGGGCAGGAACAGATAAATCTGTGCATTGTCCAGACAATACCAGCGGAAAAGGCCAAACTCGTCGTCGGGCATATCGAGGTTGGTGATTTGAGTCCGGGCGCTGCGTGTTTGTGCAGCGAGGGCGCCGATATCGGCACACTGGAACGGCGGAATAGACTCAAGAAAATCTACTTGCCGGTAAAAGCGTTGCTGTTGATAGTGGATACAGACATTCTGGTCCTGTAGTGCAGCAGGGTCAAACATCCCCACTGCGGCTTTGAAAATATGAAGATCTGGCATTTTATCTCCCTCCAGTGCTATCTCTCCTGTCGGAGGCAAGAACTATTAAGTTGTGCTTTCTCCTAGGAGAGGTAAGGTTCTACCTTGGTGAGCAAATTAAAAGATTTTTGCCACCTTTCGACTAATACTCCAAGTGGAGTGTTTTCCATCATGTCGGCTATAGCCTCATCGTTCTCAAAGGAATGAATCTTGAAGATATAACCATCGGCGGTGAACATGTCGCCCACGGCCATTTGAGAAATTTCTACCCCTGCGTCCTCTACCTGGCTAACAGCAGGAGCAGGCATAGCTTTCTGTGCAGCGCGAGCAGCTCGCCTGCGAGCATTTCGTGCGTCTTTTGTCGCCTGTTTTTCTTCTGCAGTTTTCTTCTGTCCCATAATTTACCTCGCTTTGTAAAGAGGGGGAGAGTTACCCCTCCCCCTCCAATTACCAGGTTAAGGATTAGGTGCCAATACCAGTGGCGATAGCAACCTTGAGTGACCAGCCGGCTGCACTTGCAGCAGTGCTCTTCCTGATACGGGTGGCCAGACGCGGTGACCCAACTATCTTTATCGGGTAAGGCAGAGGTAACCAGAGTGATTTACCTTCCACGACAGCGAACAGTTCGCTTACCGCATGGACAATGGCCAGGTCAACCTCGGCAGCACCAGCACCACTGGCGATAGCCACATCACTGATGAAGGCTTCAACCACCGGGGTGGACAGACATACACCGACCAGCCAGCAGGGATTGGGGATAACAGCTGCGGCCACAATCTGCACGTAGGCAGACCAGGCGTTAGCTGCAGCGGCACCATCAGATACCGCGGCGACTACAGCGCCGGCGGGGTGTAATACCTGGCGAACATTCTGAGATTCGACGAGAGCATTAAAAAGTTGATCAACCTCTTGTTTCAGACCCATTTTGCCTTTTCTCCTTTCTCCCCTTGTCGGGGAAAATGCCTAGCGTAGGCTGTTTATTTTTTGGGGGGGATATATGCCTCCCCCCGGGGCGTTTTATTCACTTATCGCTTTAGGCGATTGTGGTTCCGGCAGGTTCGAAGATTAAGCAGCCGAGCTGAACCCGGGCAAGGACTGCGGTAGCAATACGGGCCAGAACCTGAACGGCAAACGTGCCGGTCGGGTCGATGATAACCGGTTCGGACAGGTAACCATCTGTCTCCAGGCGGTTGACCAGCTGCTCCAGGTCGAAGATCCCGATGATATTTCCGGTGGCACCGCCACTGCGGAAAACAACCCGGGAAACGGGGAGAGGAACAGTCTCGATACCGATTTTATAGAATACAGCCAGTCTGTTGGCAGCCAGAGTCGGGGCGGCAACTGCCTGGAAGCAGCTGTAAGCTGTGCCGACCGCTGCCAGGGCAGCAGTATTCCATTGGTCAAGGGCAGCACCAGTATCCAGGATGGGCTGCATTTCGCGGACATCGATGGAAGGCGGCATATTACCGGCCTCGAGGTAGCTGAGGATTAAATCAACCCTCTGGTCCCGGCTTGCCAGCCCTTTAATTCCGGGGATATCATCCGCGATGTTACCGATTTTCTTATCGGCTGCCCTTTCGATGCCAGCTGCGACCGCCATCTGGCGATACCGCTTCTGGTCCATCAGGGACATTGATCCGGTAGGTAAAATGTAATTAAGGGTGCTCATCAGTGTAAACCTCCTTCAGAGCGTTTTTATTTTTTGGAGATATTATCTCCCTACCATGCAACGGCTTTACGGAATTCGGGCTGATAGGACCTGCTGGTCTTACCGGCGGCGAGCTGCTTGGTCGAGGAAACAATCCTCTGTGCCTCGCGGACTGCAGCCGATTTGGAGCTTGTCCCTTCCTGCATGGATGAAACAACATCCATGATGAAGCCGGGGAAACCATACATGAAACCGTGGGAAATATGCTCCAGCCAGGTTTGCTGGCCTCTCATGGTTCCCAGAGCACTCATGATGGTAGCAGCTCCGCCCGGGACCAGGTAAGCATAGGTTTCAAATTTCTTCATGATGTCCTTTTCGGACAGCTTACCCTCGTCCATGCGCCGCTTATCGAGCGCCTTTGTTGCGGTTACAAGACCGCCATAAGCTATTTCGCCAACATCCTCGATTCGAATTGCCACTTGTGCACCTCCTAAAATTGGTTTTGCCCTACTCGACCTGTAGGGTGGGCGAACGCTGGGCCGAAAAAGAAGAGAGGGCGAACTCTCCAAGACTCTCTCAGCCTTAGCGTTCGCCCTCTCTTTAGTTTGATACCACTCTATAACGCGGTATTCTGAATTGTCAAGCGTTTATTTACACAGCATTGTAAATAACTGTTAAATTCTGGAACTCTGCCTCTCCTGACGGAGGCACAAGGGTTATATCATCATTCGGTCCATACCAGAATATATCAGAGCCCGGGATATTCTTTATCTTGGCATAAACCTCGTATTCGCTTCCCGAATTGGGTCCGAGCCATGTATCGATTCCGTCTATAGGGATATCTACGGATACCTTGTAAGTGGTCCAGTCCGTATCATCCTTGATACCGGTGATCTCCGTGGTGCCATTGAACCCGCTGATTTCATCAAAGCCTAATACGGTGCCGGCCTTCCCGATAGCAGCATAAATTTTGGCGCCGGTAATGGCCTTTCCCTTATGTTGGAAGGAGCATATCAGTCTTAGAGTGTCCCCATTTCTTAATTCAACCATATTGATATCCTCCTATACCCTGCTGTAACTAGCAGATAAAGACTTAAATGCGGCTTCACCGAGAACAGATACCGCGGAGAGCAGCTTGCCGCTGTAGGTGTCTACATTAAGCGGTGCATCCGGGTTCATGGACAAGCCTATCGATATCGTCCATGTCCCCAGCTGGTCTATATCGAAACGACCGCCAATAAACTCATGGGTTTTGCCAGGTCCGGTTTTCCCAAACTCCCAATCCTCGTAATCTTCTACTGTCCGCCCGGAAGGATCTCTCACAATCCAGTGAACGCCCAGCTTCTGGTCCGTAGCCATATCGTTGCGCCCCCAGATGTGAACCAGCCCCCGATCGCCGATAGGGATATTGGATGCCGGTATCAGGGCCCTGTTTTCCTCATACTCCAGCTCTTTCTTGTATATTGTGCCGGCCCATGAGGGGGAAGTAGCTTCCAGTAATACTGTCTTACTGGCGGAGGCGATATAACCCCAATCGAAATCGTCGTTATCGAACCGCTCGGCCCACACGAACACAATCGTTTTGCTGCTCGGCATAATAAACTGAACGTAAGCGTTATAAGATTCCCCGGGGGAAATGTTCTTGTATTTGGTGGTAAGCAAAACATCCGGAGAGCCTTCGGGAACTGCATATATCTCGGCCTTGAACAGCTCGGCAGAAGCCCCGGTGTTTGTCAGGGTTACTCCGACAGATACGGTATCACCCTGCTGGGCGCTGCTGGGAGTCGATATTACAATACTTAATCCCATACCTATTACCTCACTATGACCGCGCTTTCCGTTCTGATTCTGATGATATATTCATCGATATCCATGTAAGGATATCTGATTAAAGCCTCTGCATCATAAGTGCCATCGTCCATGCCTTCCGGCAGGGTAAGTTCAATGGTAACCTGGTGTCTCTCCGGTTTTGGTGATGGAGCGGGCAGTGCTATTTCTGTGGAAAAACGAAGTCCCTCGATATTGTCGAATATCCCGAAGCGAAGGTGTCCGAGAGCTACCTGCACGACGTAGGTGCCGCCTTGACCGAAATAATCGAAGGATACTACGGCAGTCAGCTTGCCTCCGGGGTCTACCCCCTTCGGTTTCCGGGTATAGAAGTAGAGTCCGGCGCCGATAGCGATGGTGCCACCGACGAGTGCAATTGTCTGAATATTATCTTTTGCCACTCTACTACCTCCAAGTAATCATAAACATAAAGTATCGGAAATTGTCAACTACCAGGTAAAAGAGGGGTCGGCTACGAATTTATCATATCTCCCCTGAGCTGCCCTGGAAGCCACCATCTCTCCGATACGGGATAATTCAGTCTGATGTTCTATGGCGCCATCCTCTGCGCCGGAATTGTGGTGGGCAATCTCATGGATACCGGTATCTACAGCAGTTTTGCCACGCTGCAGCTGGTCTGTGCTGATAAATATTTCCTCTTTGCGCCGGCTGTAAAGCCCGGCGGTGCGAACCCGGTCACTGGCCGGAGGAATAACGGCGGCATGGATACCTCTTAATCTTCTCGGAGCCAGATCCCTGGCCAACTCCCGGGTAAGATTGAGACAAGCCTTTTGCGTTGGACTTAACTCCCTGTCCGGGATAATGCTGGCCTGCTCGAGGCGTTGCTGTGATTCCATTACCAGCTGGAAATCTGTCTTGAGGGTTTTGTCATCGGTATCGACAGACTCGTAGCCAAGGTGCCGGACAAAGGCATCCAGCTCGGGGTTGGTCCTGGCAACGGTGCTGTTCAACTTCTCGCCCTGCCGACAGCCTCCTGGAAATTCCGGTCTATCTGCTCTCGCCAGCCACAGCTGTCAACTGTCTGAGCCAGGTATTCGGGGCTATCGGCCATATAATTCAGGTCCTCTCTGGATGTGGGATTATAGCT
>JAQTTS010000091.1 GCA_028710655.1 Dehalococcoidales bacterium | reverse complement strand
AAGGAATATGACTCAATACGGATTAAGCAGGCGTGGCCCGGCACCGATTTTAAGCCGGACGGGGGTAAGAGGCTGAGGACGGTGTTTGCCGACGCAATAGGGAAAACGGGAGCCGGGGTTGATGCTACCGCTACCGAACTGGATGCGGTTAAGACGGCCATGGGAATGGAAAACAAGACCGGCGATTACTATAAAGTCCAGGGTCAGGCTGCTACCCATGATGCCGAGCGGGATTTCTATCAGACGCTGGTTGGCGAAGAGCGGGCACACTACCTGGTCCTGCTTGACTACTATGAATACCTCAGCGATCCGGCGGGCTGGTTTGTGCGTAAAGAGCACCCCTCTCTGGACGGCGGTTGAGAATTGATCGGAAATTAGCGGGGTGATAGATATATGCTGAAGATAAAACAACTGGCGGTGGCGGTGGGGAAGAAGGAAATCCTTCACGACATAAACATGACGATAGGTACCGGTGAGACCCACGTTCTCTTCGGTCCCAACGGCAGTGGCAAGACTACCCTGTTGGCGGCGCTAATGGGTTTTCCCAAGTACCGGATAGTAAGGGGCAGCATTACCTTTCAGGGGAAAGATGTAACCGGCTTACCGCTCGATGAGCGTGCCCGTTTAGGTATCGGAATGTCTTTCCAGCGCCCGCCGGTGGTGCGGGGGGTGAAGATGAGCGATATGGTCGCTGCCTGTCTCAAGGGGCGGGGAGATGCTGAGACTATCGCCAGACTGGCGAAACGGACTGACCTGGAGGACTTTCTGGACCGGGAAATAAACTACGGGTTTTCTGGCGGGGAGATAAAGCGTTCCGAGATGATGCAGCTCCTGGCTCAGAAGCCGAAGCTGGCTCTGCTCGATGAGCCGGAGTCCGGTGTTGATCTGGAAAACATTGTTCTTATCGGCGAGCTGATCAATGAACTTCTGGAAAAACACTGCCCGATTCCGGACCGAAAATGTATGGGGCTTATCATTACCCATACCGGTCATATCCTGGACTACGTGAACGCTCGTACCGGTTATGTTATGTGCGACGGCAGAATCAGCTGTCAGGGCGATCCTCACGAAATACTGCAGACCATCAAGGAAAGCGGCTACGGGTCATGTGTCAATTGTCTATCGAGGAGGCACCTGAATGTCTGAGATAAAGTCGTCGGAGTCATACCGGAAAAAGGCTAAAGCGGCGGCGGCTAAACCGGCTGCCTTCGGTGAAGATATTGATTTGAGCACCTACCTTACCTCGGCTGAAGAACAGCCTTACCGGTCGGACCCGGAGCAGCTTCCGGTCCAGACCAAGGAGCACATGCTGGAGGCAGGGGTTGTTCTGGATGATACCAGCCAGCGGTCGGGTACCTATATCCAGATGGACAATACCCCGGTTCACAGCTCAATCAGTGGAGATGGTGTCGAGGTAATACCCGTCAGCCAGGCGTTAAAGAAGTACGACTGGCTGTCCGACTACTGGTGGCGGGCGGTTGCCGTGGATGCCGATAAATACACCGCCAGTGTTGAGTTGAACCGGGGCGACGGTTATTTTATCAGGGCTCTAGCCGGTCATAAGATCGTCTTTCCGGTACAGGCCTGTCTCTATTTGGCCAAGGCGCGTCTGGCGCAGAGTGTGCACAACATCGTTATCGCTGAGGAAGGCTCGGAGCTTGATATTATTACCGGCTGCACCACCGCATCCAGGGAGGACCCCGGACTGCATATGGGAGTATCCGAGTTCTATATCAAAAGGGGGGCCAGGGTTACCTTTACCATGATACACAGCTGGAACCCGGCGGTGGCAGTCCGCCCCCGCACCGGGATCATTGTGGAGGAGGACGGCCTTTTCTTGAGTAACTATGTACTGATGAAGCCGATTCACTCATTGCAGATGTACCCGTCCGCCAGGTGCGTCGGTGAGAACGCTACCGTCAGGTATAACAGTATCCTGGTTGCCGGCAAAGGTTCGTCACTGGACGTAGGCTCCAGAGTATTACTTGAGGCTAAGGGGGCCAAGACGGAAATCATATCGCGTGCCATCACCACCGGGGGCGACATTATTGCCCGGGGCTTTATCGATGGCGGTGCTCCTGAGGTAAAGGGGCACCTCGAGTGCAGGGGACTCATTCTAAATAATGGAGGCATGATTCACGCCATACCCGAGCTTAAGGGTAATCTGGCCGGTATTGACCTCTCTCACGAAGCGGCGGTGGGCAAGATTGCCGAGGAGGAAGTGGAGTATCTGATGGCGCGGGGGCTGACCCGTACCGAGGCTACCGCTACCATCGTGCGTGGTTTTCTCAGGGTGGATATTCAGGGACTACCACCCATGCTGGGTGCCGAGATCGATCGTACCGTTGAGGCCAGTGAAAAAGATGTGATGTAAGGGAGGCATCTGCAGATGAATGCTAAGGATTTGAATGAATCTTGAGTGAGTTGATTATAGGATAGGTAAGGCCGGTGCTCCTCTAGGTCAAACGGGGCACCACGCCCAGGACTGCTCCCAGCTATATCGAAGAGGAAAGGAGGTAGTGCTTGGAATGGTGAAATTGGCCAAGTACGAGTGTACCGTCTGCGGTTACGTCTATGATCCGGAGCTGGGTGACCCGGAGGGTGATATCGCGCCGGGAACACCGTTTGATGAACTCCCTGATGATTGGGTTTGTCCGGTCTGCGGGGCGGGTAAGAGCGATTTTGAGAAACTAAGAAACTAAAGAGCAACTGGCTGCCGTTCGGTAGTCATATCTGTATTCCGAGGGTGCTTCAGTGGGATGAGGTCGCCGGGAAAGTATGAAAGACTTGTCTCTCATCCCGGATTGGTGTATACTACTTCGCTACAAGAGTATACGTTTGGGGGTGTATTATGAGGTTGACTTGCCTTCAGGAGAACCTGAGCCGCGGATTGAATGTGGTGGGCAGGGCGGTAGCGGTGCGCACAACCCTGCCGATAACCGGTAATGTCCTGCTGGCTGCGGATAAGTCCCGGTTGAAGCTTACGGCGACCAATCTGGAGATGGCCACTTCCTGCTGGATCGGTGCCAAGATAGAAGAAGAAGGGGAGATTACCGTTCCGGCACGGCTGCTCACCGAGTTTGTCGCTTCTCTTCCTAACGAGAAGATTGAAATCAGCCTTTCCCCGCGTACCAAGACACTGGAATTGAAGTGTGCCCGCTTTGAGGCGCGTATCAGCGGCGTCGATGCGGCGGATTTCCCGCCGATACCAAAGGTAGAAGCGGTAGTGACTACCAAGGTTGAAGTGGAGGCCCTACAGCGGGGTATTACCCAGGTTGTCTTTGCTGCGGCTACCGAGGAGTCCCGCCCGGTTCTTACCGGAGTCGATGCTGATTTTGACGGTGGTTTGCTCACCCTGGCGGCGGCTGATGGCTTCCGGTTGGCGGTGCACAAGCTGCCCCTTGTCATACCGGTCACTAAAAAGGCTAGAGTTATTATTCCGGCACGGACCCTCGCTGAACTTAACCGGCTTATGGCTGACCAGGAGGAACCTGTTGAGATAATAGTGGACCCGAATAAGAGCCAGGCGCTGTTCCGTCTGAAAAACATCGAGCTGGTATCCCAGATGGTCCAGGGTAATTTCCCCAATTATGCTCAGCTCATTCCCCAGAGCTACAGCACCCGGGCAGTGGTTGACGTGGCATCCTTCTTGAGGGCGACCAAGACAGCCTCTATCTTCGCCCGCGATGGCAGTGGCATTGTCCGTCTGCTGATTATCCCCGGCAGCGCTGAGCTGAACACGGGTAAGATGACTATCACTGCCCGCTCCGAGGAAGTGGGTGACGATGTCGGTGAGATCGATGCCATTGTTGAGGGTAGCGAGGCGAAGGTTGCCTTCAACGGCAAATACCTCTCCGATGTGCTTGGCGTGCTCCGTGAAGAGCAAGTGGCTCTTGAGGTTACCAATCCGTCTAGCCCCGGCGTGATACGCCCGGTGGGCACGGACAACTATATCCATGTCGTAATGCCGATGTTCGTTCAATGGTAATTAATTTTCGTAGCTAAATTCCCGAAAAAATGAGGCGTCTGATTCTACAACCAGACGCCTTTACTATTTTTGATATAAATTTTTATTTCTGATATTATAATAACGACTATCATTATTATATTTTAATATGAAGAGATCAAAACAGAGAGAAGCCATCCTTAGAGTACTGATAAATACTTCATCACATCCTACTGCAGAATGGATACACGAACAGGTTAAGCAGGAGATCCCCAATATAGGTTTGGCGACGGTGTACCGTAATCTAAGATTACTGAAAAAGACCGGTGAGGTATCTGAGATGCTTGTGTCTAACGGCACGGCGCATTTTGATGGTAATACAAAAAAGCACTACCACTTCCGCTGCAATCAATGCGGGCGAATTCTGGATATTGATGAGGCTGTAGATGATACGATTGATGAGAGGATCGCCAGCAGGACAGGACTTAGAGTAACTAACCACTATCTGGAGTTTACCGGCCTCTGTCTGGATTGCCAGGGATTTGGAAATGCCACTGGTTAAATTTGATTAGTCTGCTTGGGGTAGTCTCGAGTGTTAGACTACGGATAGTGGAAAAATAATAAGGAAGTATCAGGAGGTGAACAGTGAATCCAAAGTCTCTTCACAAACTAAGTTATGGCTTGTATGTGGTAACATCCCGAAACGTCGAGAAACTTAACGGTCAGATTGCTAACAGCGTCTTCCAGATAGCCTCGGAACCTCCCACGATTGCTATAAGCATCAATAAGGGAAATCTAACCTGGGAGTATATCAAAGCAAGCGGAGCATTTGCCGTATCGGTACTCGGTCAAGATACTCCTCTGTCCTTCATAGGGCAGTTCGGCTTCAAATCAGGCAGGGAAGTCAATAAACTGTCGGGCATAAATTATAAATCAGGTCAAACAGGTTCACCGCTGATTTTGGATAATGCCGTCTCGTATCTGGAAGCTAAAGTGACCGGAGAAATGGATGTCGGTACCCACACTATTTTTATCGGAGAAGTGGTGGACGGAGAAGTATTGAATGATAAGCCCTGCATGACGTATGAATACTATCATCAGGTCAAGCGGGGGACAACGCCGAAAACAGCTCCCAGCTATGTAGAAGAGAAAAAAGAGGAGAAACCCAAGAAGATGACCAAGTACAGGTGTTCGGTTTGCGGGTGGATATATGATCCGGCTGTCGGCGATCCGGATGGCGGCATCGCCGCCGGTACGCCGTTTGAGCAGATACCGGACGACTGGAAGTGCCCTGTCTGCGGAGCAGCGAAGAGTGAATTCGAAAATGTTGATTGAGTTGTCTGGCCTGTATGGTAGTCCGGGCGGTTTATCTTACTCGAAATAGACTCTGGTTGTGTAGCAGAGAAAAAAGGAGGAATCAAAAAAGATGGCTAAGTACAAGTGCTTATTTTGCGGGTGGATATATGATCCGGCTGTAGGCGATCCGGATGGCGGCATCGCTGCCGGTACTCCTTTTGAGAAAATACCGGACGACTGGAAGTGCCCTGTCTGCAAAGTGGGTAAGAGTTCGTTTAAGAAGATCGACTGATTAATCCGGCATTTATTAGTATACGTGTTAGGAGGTCTATAAGATGGCGGTCCAATTGAAAAAAGGTGTCTACTGGGTTGGTGTTGTCGACTGGTCTTTGCGGCACTTCCACGGTCATGAACTGTCCACTCACCGTGGCTCCTCATATAACTCATATCTGATTGTTGATGAAAAGACGGTTCTGGTTGATACGGTCTGGGGCCCTTTTCAGGACCGGTTGATCAAGAACATTGCAGAGGTGGTTGATCCGTCTCAGATTGATATCGTCGTAGCCAACCATGCCGAGTCCGACCACTCCGGCAGCCTGCCCGGAGTGATGCGGCATACGCCGAACGCCACACTAATCGTGTCACCGCGAGGCAAGGAGAGCATTGAAGGGCATTATCATCAGCAGTGGAACTTTAAAACAGTGAAGACAGGGGACAGGATCAATATCGGCAAGAACGAGCTCGTCTTTGTTGAAGCTCCTATGCTTCACTGGCCCGACAGCATGTTTACTTACCTGGCCGGGGCCAATATCCTGATGCCGAACGACGCTTTTGGTCAGCACTACGCTGCGGCATTTCTTTTTAACGACCAGGTAGACCAAACTGAGCTGTATGAGGAAGCGTTAAAATACTACGCCAACATACTAACTCCATTCAGTGCCATGGTGGCCAAGAAAATCGATGAAGTGCTGGCGCTCAACTTGCCGGTCGATATGATAGCACCCAGCCATGGTATTATCTGGCGTAAGGATCCGTTGCAAATCGTGACCAAGTACCAGGAATGGGCGTCACAAAAGCCTGAGCAGAGCGCCGTTATTCTTTATGACACCATGTGGGAAGGAACAAGACAAATGGCCGAAGCAATTGGCGAAGGTATTGCGGCCGAAGGTGTGCAGTACAAATTATTTCATGTCGGCTTGTCGGACAGGAATGATGTTTTGACGGAGATATTCAAAGCCAAGGCCGTTATAGTTGGCTCGCCTACCTTGAATCAGGGGTTGCTGCCGACAATAAGGCCGATACTTGAAGACCTGCGGGGTATGAAATTCCAGAACAAGGTCGGGGCCGCCTTCGGTTCATACGGGTGGAGCGGAGAAGGTGTGGGCATCATTGAGGATCATCTAAAACTTTGTAAGATTCCGGTGGTTGCGGAAGGAGTCAAAGCTAAATGGCAGCCGAAGCAGGATGACCTTTCTCTATGCCGGGAACTTGGTATTAAAGTCGCAAAAGCTATCAGAGGTGAACCGGTATAGAGACCAGAATGGGATTAGTGCTATTCCTAAGTTTATGAGAGAGGGTTCTGTGAAAATAATCGGGATATCCGGATCTCCGAGGAGAGGTAACACCGAGTGGATGGTTAAGGAGGTGCTCGCCAGAGCGGCCGAAAGCGGGGTTGAGACGGAATTAATTCTTCTCCGGAAAAAGAAGATCAAGACCTGTTGCGGCTGTTTATCCTGTGAAGAAGGCGGATTAAACCGAAGGGGAGTTTGTAAACTCCAGGATGATATGCAGGAATTGTATCCTAAATTGTTAGCCGCTGACGGCTGGGTTATCGGTACGCCGGCTTACTTTGAGATGCTTTCCGGATTGCTCAAGAATTTTATAGATCGGACATGCCCTATCTGGCCGAAACTATCGGGTAAGCCGGTTGTGGGGATGGCTGTGGCTGAGGAAGGTGTTGGCAAGGCAGTTAGCAATATCAGAACCTATGTTGCTCTCTGCCAGATGCGGTGGATGGGCAGTGTCACCGGTCTGGCGACAAAGCCGGGGGAGATAGCAAAAAACAAAAGAGTTAGGAAGCGTCTTGATCGGCTGGCCGTGAAGCTAATCCGTGGGGCTCAATCATGATTCTGTTTGGTGGGTTAAATTGACATAATAATCTTCCGGAGAGGGGTAGATCTCGTGAATACTATGGATGAAGACGGAGGGAATGGTTTTAGATGCTCGATTTAAAGAATACTGTCTTGGTCATTGTTGATGTTCAGGATAAGCTGGCTACTGTTATGAGCGATAAGGAAGAGCTCTTCTTAAACCTTGAGAAGCTCATAAGGGGTGCGCAGGCCCTCGGGGTCCCGATAATAGTAACCGAGCAGTACCCGCAGGGGCTGGGCAAGACCATACCGCAGCTGGCACGGTTTTTGTCCGACGTCCAGCCGATAGCCAAGCTTAGCTTCAGCTGCTGTAGTGAAGAGAGTTTCTTGAGAGAGATTAAAGCGTTGAACCGCAGGCAGGTACTGGTTGCCGGCATCGAGTCGCACGTCTGCATTTATCAGACGGTAGCGGATCTGCTCGGGATCGGATATGAGGTTCAGGTTGTCAGCGACGCGGTCTCTTCGAGAACGGCCGGGAATAAGGAGATTGCTCTCGATAAGATGAGAAGCGCCGGCGCCGGCATTACCAGCACAGAGATGGCTTTGTTTGAGTTGCTCAGGGTGGCGCGTGGAGAAGTGTTCAAGGAAATTATACGGATAGTAAGGTAGTTGTCTGTTCCTGTTAGCGCTTTAGGTAGTGAATCAGGTGCCCTGTCCCCGGTAAGGTATCAGGCTGCGCTTGATGATATCGAAG
>JAQTTS010000090.1 GCA_028710655.1 Dehalococcoidales bacterium | reverse complement strand
TGACGAATTGTACAGTGAATGCCGACGTTACTGGCAATGTATATAGAATAGTTAGTCTGGGTGGTATCATCGGATATAGCATGTTAGGCAGTGATGGCGGTCAAACAAATACAATTTCAGGGGTCACTTACACTGGAGCAATTTCAGGTAATACCGATATGACCGGGGAAACTACGCTTACAGAAAATTATTCCCAGGTCGGCGGAATTCTGGGTGCGGCGGAACCGGGCGGGAGAACTATTATTAAAGACAGCACGGTAAGTGGCACACTTTCGGCGACTGCCAATGGCCCCGGGTCTAATGTCCTGGCGGGGGGAATAACGGGGGCACCCTGGCTAAAACCCACCGCTGAATCATTCACTATTGAGAACTGCACCATGGGTCTGGCCATGTCTTCATCACTTGAATCCGATGCTGTTATAAACATCGGCGGGTTGATAGGCCAGTTGTCCAACGCCGCAACATCTGCGGCACCACTGGTGATAACGCTTAAGGATTGTGATGTAACCGGGTCGGTTTCTGTATCCAGTACCATGACCGGTAGCGAAAAGGATTGCTACGTAGGTGGTCTGTTAGGTTATGGAATGAAGGATGCAGATGCCACCTTCGTGCTTGATAACTGTACAACAGTCACTCCGGATGTATCTGTTGATTCCTCTGTTATAAGCGTGGGTGATGATTGGGGTATAAACGAGTGGGCCATGGTGTCTAATACTACCCAGGACACCTACTACAGTACTATCCAGGCTGCTATTGACGCCGCTGACGAAGGCGATACCATTCAGGTGTCGGCGGGGACATATGATGAGGATGTGACAGTTAACAAAGAGGGTCTTACCATCCAGTCAAAAGTCCTGCATGAGGCTGAGATCCAGGGGACAGCAGTAATCCAGGCTGATAACGCCACTCTGGATGGTTTTAAAATCACGAACTTCAGCCAGATTCCTACTCCGGATAAGTCCGGCGTCTACGTCCCGAGTGGTACCGGCATCAGGATAGCTAACAACCTGATCGATGGTGATGGTATAGATCCAGTCGCTAATTTAACCGTTGGCATCCACACTCTATACAACGGTAATGCTGAAGCAACACTAGAGAATAACCTTATCCAGAATGTCAGAATGGGTGTCTATAATCAGGGTGCTGAGATGATTATCAGCAATAACACTATTGAGAATGCCGCCCATTGCGGCATTGGCGTCGATACCGCTCTGGGAACTACCATCGCAGGGAATACCATCAGTGATTGTTCCGTAGGCCTGGAATTGTATCGTGGCAATGTCTCCGTGACAGGGAACCAGTTTTCGGGCAATGAGACTGCGGGAATATGGATGACCGGTAATATTGCTGAAGTCCATATCGGCAGCGAGGGAAGCCAAGAGGATGCAAACACTATAACAGGGTCAATTACCCGGGACATCCATGTCAAGGATGCTACTGGCCCGGCTCATATCTGGGCGGAAAATGTGTACGACTCCATCCTGCTGGAAGGCGCTAACGCACAGATATTTGTCCATATTCCGGCCGGACAGCCTGCTGCTAATGTTGTTGTTGACGGTGAGGGCGAAGTAGATGTGCCAGATGCCGATACCTCGGTTTCCTATAACACCACCGGCCCGGCCACTATTACGACTCAGAAATTGGCAGAGGAAGATGTGGCGGAGACTACTTTCGGCACGGTGGGAAAATATGTCGATGTCATGGTGCCCGCTGAAGATGCAGCAAACGTAAACGAACTGGAGATTCGCGTCTACTATACACTGGACGAGATTGCCGGCCTGGACGAAGATTCCCTCATAATGTACTGGTATGACGGAACCGACTGGCGCCCCTGCTCGAATACAGGTGTCAATACAGCCGACAAATACATCTGGGCCATTATTGACAGCACCACCTCGCCCAACCTCACGCAAATGACGGGGACGCCATTCGCACTGGGAGCCACAATCTCTTTCGACCAGTCCTTCTACAGGATCGGAGATGAGATTACCATTACCATCGGAGATGACGGCGCCAATAATGACCCCATCAGATTGGACAGCATTACCGTCCGAACCACCAGCACTCGTGACACCGTGGGGATTGAAGTCACACTTAGAGAGATCGTTGTCGATACCGGCATCTTTACAGGGTCCTTCACCACCACGGCTGCCTTGCCCCCTCCGTCAGATGTCCTGGGCGTCAATGATGGAGAGGTTGACACTATCACCGTGAGCTATAACAGCATTCTGGGACCGGTCTCAGCTACCGTTATTGTGGATGACGAAGCACCAGCGATAACCGTAGTATCACCTGATAATGGGATAACCATCGCCGAAGACCAGCCCGCTATCGAAGCTGCTTTAAGCGACGGAGCAGGCTCCGGCATCGATGAAGACAGCATCGTGGTGACGCTGAACGGTGAGACAGTGGAGCACAGCTATGATTCCGGCGCTCTCACCTATACCCCCGCTACCCCCCTGGCTGATGGAGGATATACCGTTTCCGTCAACGTGGCCGACAGGCTGGGCTTCCAAGCTGAAGAAACCTGGTCATTCACCATTGACACAACAGCGCCCGGCATTACCGACCTCTCTCCGGGAGATGGGGATTTCGTCAGCAATGACCAGCCCCAGATCTCCGCTACCCTAACCGGCTCTGGCATCGATGAAGACAGCATCGTGGTGACGCTGAACGGTGAGACAGTGGAGCACAGCTATGATTCCGGCGCTCTCACCTACACGCCCGCTGAGCCTCTGGCTGAGAGCGAGCATACCGTCACCATCACCGTGGCCGACACGCTGGACAACCCGGCTGAAGAAACTTGGTCCTTCACCGTGGATATCACTGCTCCGGAGATAACCATCAGTGATCTCCCGGTAGCCGTCGCTGTGGAAACTCAGGACATTTCCGGCACTTATAATGAAACCAACCTGGAAGAAATAACCCTCACCGTAAACGAGGAAGCTGCACGGAATGCAGATGGAGACTTGATAACGATAACTGCTGCGGATGGCACATGGAGTACTGAAGCTGCGGTAGCCCTGGCCGAAGGTGAAAATGAGATAGTAGTCACCATCACTGACAGGGCTGGCAATGAGGGAAGCGACACCACCGCCATTCTCCGGGACACCACCCCGCCGGTAATAGAAACCTACGGAGCCGACCCGGAATTCGTAGAAGCAGCTACACCGACCGATGTCACCTTCTTTACCGCTGTTACCGATGCACTATCAGACATTGCCTCCGTCACCATTGACCTCAGTCCGCTGGGCAGAGTCGAAGAGATGACATACAACGATGCGACTGAGAGATATGAATATCTTCTGGAAGACCTGGAACTGGCATCAGCCGCCCCGGTTATTCTAACAATCGAAGCCGTTGATGTGCTTAACAATGATATTGAAGTCGAACTGACGCTCAATCCGGATAGTGAGTCCCCGCAAATCTCCGACGCCGCTATCGAATACCCGTTTGGCTTGGAGTCCGCCCGGCCCGGTGACACAGTAACTATCACGGCCACTGTAGTTGACAACGTCCGGGTAGATAGCGTTAGCGTTGAGTGCGACGCCTTCGACGATACAGTAAACCTGACACCGGACGGCGAAAGCTACACCGGCACCGCCACCGTTGCAGGGGATATGGCCCAGGGTAGTTACCCTATCACTATCTCTGCCATGGACGCTGCGGAAAATGAGGCTGTTGATGAAACGCTTACCCTGGCGATTGTCTCCGAGGTTACCGGATACGAATTGAATTTGGTGGAAGGCTGGAACCTGATTTCCCTGCCTATCATACCGGACAACCCGAATATCTCGGAAGTCATCAGCGCCGCTAACCTGGCTTCGGGAGACGTCAGCAGCATCGGCATCGTCTGGGGGTATGACGCCGCTACCGGAGATTATTCTTACTACAATCCTGCCGCCGGTACCGGTGATCTGGACGTGCTGGCAGACGGCTACGGCTACTGGGTCTTCATGGAGTCCAGGGACTACCTCACCGTCACCGGGAGGGAGAATCCCGATCCACCCGCTGCTCCACCGACCTACGGCGTTGTTGAAGGCTGGAACCTCATCGGCTTCAAGTCCCTGGTCAACATGATTGACTACGATGCGGAAAACGATCGCGGTTATCTGGCCAATATAAAAGGGACTTATCCGGTACTCTGGAACTTTGATCCTGTTGCCAAAGAATACACTGATATCAAGGGTATTATCGACATGAAAGTTGGGCACGGCTTCTGGTTGTGGGCTAGAGAAGAGGGTGTAATTGTGCCCACCGACGCGTTTTTACGTTAGCACTAATTGACTTAAGGGGAGGGAGAAATCTCTCCCTCCCGCTTTAAAGGGAGAATACGCCATGAAAATCGTTTTTCGTACGCTGGTTATAGCGATAGCCTTGTGCCTGCTTCTTATCCCAACTGCCGCCATGGCCCAGTCACAGCCGCCGACAGTGCCGCTCCTCTATCACGGAAACGTGACTATAGCTGGAGAAGATGCTCCAATCGGTACTGTTATCACCGCGGAGATCGGCGGACAGGAAGTTGCCACAAACTCCCCGGGAGGTACTACCGATACGGGTATTTACGAACTACCGGTTGCAGCTAATCAGGGAGATTTAGTGGTCCTTAAAGTAAACGGGGTATTCGGCGGTCAAACGACACACCCATCCTCGTCGACATGGGATGTTCCTCTTAATCTGGCCGCAGAAAACGGGCCGACTCCCCCGCCAGCGCTCACAGTGACAACCTTAGCCGCTTCCAGCGTAAGTCGCACAACCGCTACACTGAACGGTATGTTGAACAATCCGGGAGGGAATACTTCTGTAGAGGTGTCTTTTGAGTGGGGGATATCAGATGAATACGGTAATGAGACGCCTCCTCAGGTAATGACGGATCCAGGATCTTTTAGCGCCAGCTTGAACGGTCTCTCATCGGGTAGGGCCTATCACTTTAGAGCTAAAGCAGTCGGTACAACCACAGTACGCGGTTCAGACCGGATTTTCACCACCTCTACATCATCAGGAGGCAGTGGCGGGAGCGGCGGCATGAGTGGCGGCGAAACGCCTACACTGAGCGCCAACCTCTTTGGCACGATACGAAGCTTCAATATCAATAGCAATGGCATAGTGCAGGGGGATATAAAGGGAACCTCTGCAGATGGCAAACTGACTATCACCATCCCCAGTGGTACCAAGGCGCTGGACAGGAATGGCGGCCCCCTTACCAGCTTGACAGCCAGGTCGCAGGATAACCCTCCGCCACCCCCTGAAAGTGCCAATATCATCGGGCTGGCTTATGATTTCAGCCCCGCTGGGGCGACCTTTAATCCGCCCTTTACCCTTACTTGGCAATATGACCCAGCAGCTATACCCGAAGGTGTGGCCGCAGAAGACCTGGTCATCGCCTACTATGATGAGGAGAGCAGCAAATGGGTGGAACTCCAATGCATGGTGAATGCAGAGACCGACACCATTACCGCTTCGGTCGAGCACTTTAGCACCTTTGCCCTAATTGGCGCTATCCAGCCCGCCCACTGGGCATTGTCGCTACTTGAAATTTCCCCGCCTACAGTAAGTTCTGGCGAAAGGGTGACCATAACCGTTTCCGTGGCTAATGACGGTGGCATGGAAGGGAACTGCACCGTAGCCCTGAGTATCAACGGGGTTAAGGAAGAAATAAATATTGTCACTGTTGGTCCCGGGAAAAGCCAAACCGTCAGCTTCAGCGTGCTCAAGAATGAGCCCGGCAGCTACAGCGTGAATATCGGCGAGCTGTCAGGAAACTTTACAATAGAGAAATCGCCTTCAGAGCCAGCCGCCTTTGCAGTATCCGACCTCACGGTCAATCCTGCGGAGATCCAGCCGGATGGTATGGTGACCGTCACTGCCATCATCCTGAACACGGGAGGCAGCGACGGCAGCTACAAGGCAATGCTTATGGTAAATAATGCCAGAGAAGCGGAAAGGAGCGTGGTCGTTGCCGCCGGCAGTCAGGAAACA
Organism: Dehalococcoidales bacterium; assembly: GCA_028710655.1. Next base: position 2,118 of record JAQTTS010000090.1, on the reverse strand, counting down.
ATAAGCTTTACGCTCAGCAAGAAGGAAGCCGGGAGCTACACCGTGGATGTCGGTGGAGTAACGAGAAACTTCACGGTAATAAACTCTTCGGGGCCAACTCCAGACAACCCGTTTAATTGGCCTCTGGTTGGTGGAATTATCGCTGCGGTAGTAGTTCTAGCTCTGTTGGTCACCTGGCTGCTGCGGAGAAGTAAATAATGAAGACAGTAAGAATAATTGTATCAGGAGAAAGAAGAAAGTATAGCATCCAGGAGAATAATAAGGGGTTGATATGCCCGTACGAACCGATTATATGTCAGGAAGGATTCTGCCAGGGGTGCATGATATACCTGAGTCGAAAATCAAATTTACTATTACAGCAAAACAAATCGAGGAAGACAAATGAAATAACATGAAATCAAATCTTAATCCTAGCACACAATAAACTGTCAGGTCATAGCAGGAATTAAACCTCATACACTGGCGTGTAGAATGGTCTTTTGCCTAAGCGGACAGGGCTTTTTCATTTACCTCAGATCGAGATTGCCAGAGAAAGGTTGGGTAGCCTCGAAATGAACGAAAAAGAGAAATAAATGAAATGACCCTGCCTAAGCGGACAAGCACAAATAACGGACTATATGTAAGATAAAAAGGAGGTAGTAAATTATAAAAGAGAGGGTGGTGTCGAATGTGGGGAAGTGAGGAAAGACAGACTTTATTGCAGGCTAAAAAGAGTAACCCTGATCTACGAATTCGGCATCGGGTATCAGCCTTGCTACTGGTGGCTGATGGGCATACCGAAAGTGAAACACCCTGACTTCTCCAGACCATCTGACATTGTCTCAGAGCTTGGAAAAATAATTTTCTGGCTGTCGGTATCAGGGGTCTGGCTGATGCTCCCCGCACAGGACGTCCTCCTAAACTTACCCCAGCTAACTTAGCCTTTTTGGAACTAATTATCTGAAGATCGTTCAAACCAGAAGCAACAAAAGTCTCAGGTAGCGCCGTCTGCTTATTGAGTGACAATTCTTCGGGTAATATTCGCGATGTAATTCAAGTGCTCCAGCCACCAATTAACGAATTTTGGATATCTTCAACAATGATGAGAAAAAAAAGCACCCGCGACCGGATTCTGTTAATAGAAGGAATATCCTCCTCGACCAAAGGTCTTGTACCAGCGTTCACCCGTGATGGTTTCAGCGTTGTCCATTTTTCCAGAAGTCCAAAGAACCTTAATAAAATATATATATTCAGTCCGGATATTGTCATTCTTGACGAGGGAACCACTTGCAGCCTGGTAATTTGCCACACATTCTCTGACTTCGGCATACCCGTCATTGTAATAGGAGAAGATATCACCCAGGAAATAAAGAGGAAGGCAATAAAGGAAGCTGGGGCTGATCTTTATATACAAAAGCCCGTGTCCTATAAAGAACTGGTCGAGAAGACCCAAACCATTTTGCAATGTAACAAAAAGTAAAACTTGTTTTGAGAAGACCTTCAAACTGAAGTATTTACCCAGTTCTAATCCTCCCAAGTGGGCATACTTATAGATTGAATCAGCAACTTTAGCAATTCCGACGTATGCTCTTACTGACACCCGTGCGTGAATGAGGGTAAGCCTGCAATACGTAGTGGAAAATACCATGAGAATGCGTCGCCGGCGTCAAGAACGATTACTTGTTTTAGAAGCGATATTTGCATTTTTGATAGTACGTTCAACCCAACTCACCAGAAAAAGCAAGGTAATACCGATGCCGATAGCTTCGATATCCAGATATTTTATCTTGAGCACTTGACTGAGTAACCCCGCCCCACCACCGCCGATAATGGCTGCCATTGCACCAGCCGGGGTTATCTTCAATTTCTCGCGGAAAAAACCGAAGATTATCAAAGGTATCACACCCGATGAAAAGACAGTGTAAGCGAACAACAAAGAACTAATAATGCCCTTCAGGTAGAGTGCCACAAACAGTGAAAGTATGCCCATCAGAGCCACAACTAGACGCGATATCAATAGCAGTTGCTTTTCTTTGAGATTGGGTTTAAAGCGGTGGATGATATCTTCCGTGACTATCGTACTTGCACTCAGGAGCAGGCTAGATGACATGACTGCACACAAAAGCGAACCAAGTACCA
>JAQTTS010000089.1 GCA_028710655.1 Dehalococcoidales bacterium | reverse complement strand
TGAGGGACAGCTAAAAGCGAATAAGCAGCCGTGGGTAAAGTGGGTCAGCCCGGGCAGTATTCACCTGACACTGAAGTTCCTCGGTAGCGTCCCGGCTGATAAGACCAGCGAAATAACCGGGGCGATAGCAGAGGCAGCACAAGGAATTACCCCCTTTCAACTTAAGGTTGAAGGGCTGGGGGTCTTTCCCAATCTCAGAACAGTCCAGGTAGCTTGGGCAGGGATAGGCGGAGAGGTTGAAAAACTCAAGCGACTTCAGGGACTGATTGACACCAGTCTATCCCGGATAGGCTTTACTCCTGAACCACGGCCCTTCACGCCCCACCTGACCATAGCCCGCATCAGAAGCCAGGCATCACCTGATGAACGGATCCGCTTCGGGCAGCTTATCGCCGACACCAAATTCACCGCTTGCGCTATCGGGGTAGATGGCATCAGTCTGATGAAAAGTCAGTTGAGCAGGGAGGGGGCGATATACAGCCGGATTAGCCTGACCAAGCTGTCATAATGATACGAGAGAATCTTGTAAACCAGCAACCGTCCAGTGTATACTGAGTAAAATTAATTTCGGTTGGGAGGTGGACTTAATGGACCAAGCTTACTGGCCTAAATGTCAGAAGTGTCAGAACGGAGACCTGGTGCCCCTGTCTGATTTCGGCAGTCAAGGGGCAGCTATCCACTATAAAGCCTGGGTTTGTACCAATCCTGATTGCGGCTTTAACCTGAAAATCAGGAATGGTGACGTATATATTAACGAGCCTATCATGAGCGGAGCGACCCACAATACCCGGCCCCACTAAACGACGAATAGTCAATTCCTGAATCCAGACTACGGACTGTAGGTGGTAGCTGTGCTTGCGCAAGCAGCTAAACTCAAGAGGGTAGCGCTTGACTTGCTGTTTCCTAAGTGGTGTGTAGGCTGCGGCAAAGAGGGTAGCTTTATCTGTGATGCCTGCTCCCAGTCGCTGCTACGGATCATGCCGCCGCTTTGTCCCCGCTGCGGCAGGCCCCAGGCTAGCGGAATACTTTGCTCCAACTGTGTCAGCTGGCCGGCAGCAATAGACGGCATTCGTTCCCCCTTTCAATTCCACGGGGTGATGCGTAAGGCCATCCACCAGCTGAAATACAGCAACCTCAGAGCGATAGCCGAGCCACTGGCGGAACTGCTGAACGACTGCCTGACCAACCATTGCTTGCCGTCAGAGGTTCTGGTACCGGTACCGCTGCATCCAAAAAGGCTAAGGGAACGCGGTTACAATCAGTCCGGGCTGCTGGCCCGGGAACTGGCTAAACTGACCGGAATGCCGGCTGTAGACGGGTGTCTCATCCGGGAGAGGCTGGCTCCTCCTCAGGCCAAGACACAAAACGTTAAAGAACGTAGAGACAATGTGACCAATGCCTTTACCTGCCGGGACCACCGGCTGAGGGGCAGCCAGGTATTGCTCATAGACGACGTCACCACATCGGGAGCCACCCTTGATTCCTGTGCCGCAGTGCTGAAAGATGCCGGGGCTGCATCAGTCTGGGGACTGGTTCTGGCAATAGAGATTTAGCAGTATGCATCAAGGTGGATAATACTATTATTTTACCGGGAGTTTAAAGAGATGGAATTAATGATAACCGCTAAGAATATGGAGATATCGCCGGAGGTACGCAGCTATATCGAGCGAAAACTGGGTAAGATAGAGCACTATCTACCCGATGCCGCCGAGTTAAAGGTAGAGATCTTTGAAGAAAAGACAAAGTCTCCCCAGCAGCACTTCGTGGTGCAGGTAATGGTAAACGGAAGGGGTACCAATCTCCGCAGTGAAGAAAGGGCGGCTGACCTGTTCACCGCTATCAACCGGGTGGTTGCCGTGACAAACCGGCAGATAACACACCATAAGGGGAAGCGGGATGACCGGCGTAAGGTCGGCCCGCCGGTCCGGAATAGACCGGATGTTGAGGGGGAGACAGAACAACTCCCGGCCGGGGTAGTCAAGGTCAAACGGTTTGCCGTAGAAACGATGCCGGTTGAGGAAGCTATCTACCAGATGGAGGCTCTGGGACATGATTTTTTCCTCTTCCTCAATGACGGCACGGGGAAGATCAATCTGCTATACCGCCGTAAGGACAATAACTACGGAATCATCGAACCCGAGGGGGTATAAACAAAGGCCGGTCCAGCTACCGGGGTAGGTCAATGGCGGAAGGGCTGAACGGTACCATATTTAATACCAGGATGGGTTGGATGGGGATACTGGGTTCGGCGCGGGGGTTGCTAAGCATAATACTACCCCAGTCCTCCCGGCAACAAGCCCGTGAGCTATTGGGCAACCGGGTAAGATATACTCCGGTCCCACCCCACCTTTTCGATGACCTGGTAGAGCGTCTGAAGGGTTATCTCAGCGGTAGCCGGGTGGACTTTCCCGATCGGCTCGATCTCTCCGGAGCCACACCCTTCCAGCGTACGGTATGGGAGACGACCAGGTTTATCCCTTACGGCGAGACCAGGAGCTACATCTGGGTAGCCGGGCAGATTAATCAGCCAGGAGCAGCCAGAGCGGTAGGACAGGCTCTGGGCAGCAACCCGTTACCGATCATTATTCCCTGCCACCGTGTCCTTAGAAACAACGGCTCTCCCGGCGGCTTTAGCAGCGGCATTGAGATTAAAGAGCGTCTTCTTCAATTGGAGAACCCGACTTTTACCTTCTTGAATCATTCTTTGTTTCGGAAGGTAGCCTCATATTCCTCAATCAGCCCTTCTGCGGCAAAGCTGAAGTAGGTATTGTCGCCGATTATGATATGGTCCAGTACCTTAATCTGCATAACACCCGCCGCATAGACCAGGTCCCGGGTCACCTCCCTATCACTCCGGCTGGGACCAGGGTCTCCCGAAGGGTGGTTATGGGCAAAGATCAGTGAGACTGCGTTATGCTTGATGGCGCCTTCGATAACCTGCCGGGGAGATACAGCGCTGCTATTCACCGTGCCCTGAAAAAGGTCAACGGTTTCGATAATCTGGTTCCGGCTGTTCAAGTAGATAACCTTGAATACCTCCTTCTTAAGGTCTCTCATTGAGTGATATAGGTAGTCAAAGATTTCCCGGGACGACTGATAGACCGGCCTATCAATAAGCCTCTCCTTGAGAAACCTCCTGGCTGTTTCCTGCACCAGCTTGATGCCGATGACATTATGAGGCCCGATGCCAGCTATCTCCTCCAGTTCATCCGTAGAAGCCTCCAGAACGCCTCTAAGGGTCTTGAACCTCTCGATAGCTCCCTTGGCCTGCTGTTTACAATCCTTACGCGGTGATCCCAGGGTCAATAGTAGCTCCACAATCTCGTAGTCCTGGAAACCAATCAGGCCCCCCTTAAGGAACCTCTCCCGCAACCTCTTTCGATGCCCCTGCGATGTATCTTTTGCCTGCATTATTACCGTTTCCTCATGCCACCGTGCTACCAAAGGCTCCCCAATGAGGAGGTTCTATCCGAACGAAAATCTTCACCGCCCACCCGGACCGTAGCTTGGCGACGGGAAGCGTTTCCGGTACATTCCACATCTTTCGTTGGCGCAGGACCAGGCTACTATTCTGGTAAAGAAGACCATCCTCTTGGCTTTGATCGGGTAAACCTCGGGGTGACCGCAGAAGGGACATAACGGTGTGCCTCTCGGCCCCCTGCTGTGCATACGGTATTCGTCTTCTCTCTTCGGCAAATTAGCCTCCTCCGGCCCGGCGAAGTCACTGGGTTTTCCCGTTCATCGTTTACCAATACCGTAGCAGATAGCCCCTTTTGTTAGTAGTATACACCACGGGCCTTCGTGCTTACCAGACTACCCGCTCATCATCAGGACACGGCAATATGATATAATATTGTGATTAGACATAAGCCTGTTTGTTAAGATGGAGTGATGAAGCAAACTCCGGAAGAAAAACAAAGGTATGTTGACCAGTTTAGGGCCTCGATCGAGCAAGGGGAGCGGCTGGTAAAGGGCAAGGGGCAGTCGATGAGCCCCATCCTGATGGACGCCAGGGGAATTGACGGCCACCTGGTACTTCTGGAGAACGGCGTACGTATCAAGCGTAGCGACCCGATGGTCTTCCTGACTCAGGGGATCAAAGGGGACAAGGAAATACCTTTCTCCCAGATAGCATCAATACAGCTTAGAAAGGCAGGGACATTTGCCAACGGCTGTATCCGATTCTCCCTCATCGAGGGAGTTGCAACAGAGAGGCAGACAAACTCTACCAGCCAGGATGAAAATACGGTAACGTTCAAAGCTGCCCAGCAGTCAGCCTTCGAAGGCATAAAGACGGCAATCGAGGCAAAGGTGGCTGCTGCCAGAACGGCTGCTCCTGCCCAACTCCACCGGGCGGCTCCACAGACGTTTTCCTATATTGACGAACTGGAGAAGCTGGCATCGCTTAAGGATAGGGGTATAATCAGCCAGGAAGAGTTCACTGCCAAGAAGCGGCAGATACTGGGGTTATAGAACATATTCCGCTATATGTATTTTATTTAATCACCTTGATACTGTCCTCACCGACCAGTGCTGACAGACTCTTAAGAAGCTCAGGGCAGCAGTTGACCTTCAGATTCGACAGCTTAAGGGTCTTCACATTTTCCTCATCAGTAACACTAAGCAGGACCTCATCCTTTCCGGGAAACCCGTTCAGGGTATCAACCAGTTCTTTTAGACGAGAGAGGTCACCTGCTTTATCATCGGTTTGAGTAACACTGATTATCAGACGGCCCGTTGCCGGTGCCGGTGCCGCCTGGGATAACGAAGACGCTTCCTCAGCCTCAGGGACATCCGGCGGCCCAATAGGAGCCGCCTCCGGCTGATAGTAGCGGACCGAATCACAGTTCAACCGTACCTGATCATCTTTTTGTCTTACCTTGCCTTCAACCAGCAGCATATTGCCCTCCTGCCACAAATCCCTGGTATCGGCATACACTCTGGGCCAGACCATAACCTCGATTCTACCGTCAAGGTCTTCCAAGACCGCACTGGCAAAGGGCTTGCCGTCTCTGGTGAGCAGATAGCGTACCGAGCCCACCATACCCGCCGCTACCACATTCTGGCCTACCATACTGGCATCAATCTGTCCGCACAGTGTGGCGTTGAATAAGGCCCCCTTCCTGATCAGTGCACTGAAGGGATGCTCCGAGAGATATACTCCCATAAGCTCCTTTTCCCAGGCCAGCTTCTCCCGGACCGGGATGTCGTCGCCTTCCAAATCAAGACCGGGCATAGGAACCGGCATCGCTTCGCCCCACAAATCAAACATAGTGGACTGCCCTGTCGACCGGAGACGCTGCTCCCGCTGTGCCAGAGAAAGGATGCCGTTGATGTTCCCGAGCAAACGGCCGCGACTATCCAAGCAGTCCAGAGCACCGCTTTTAATCAGGCTCTCCAGTATCCGTTTATTGATACCGCTCAGCTCGACACGGTGGCAGAGGTCATCAATGGACCTGAAATCCCCTCCCTCATCACGCTCGGCAATAATCGGCTCAACCGGGCCGAGGCCCACATTTTTGATGTCACTCAAGCCGAAGCGGATGGCTGAAGTGCCATCGTCGACCTTTTCTATGGAGAAGCCCGCCCGGCTACGGTTTATATCAGGGGACAGCACGGCAATACCCAGACGGCGGCACTCAGAGACAGCACTGGCCACCTTCTCAGACTGTCCGCTGTTAGCGATAAGAAAGGCAGTGATATACTCAACCGGGTAATTCGCCTTAAGGTAGGCGGTTTGATAGGCAATCAGGGCATAGCTGGTACTATGTGCCTTGTTGAAGGCATAGCCGGCAAAGGGTTCAATAAGCTTGAAGACCTCCTCGGCCAGTTCGGTAGAGAAACCTTTCTGCTCGGCCCTGGTGATGAAGTTATGCCTCTCTTTTTTCATAACTTCAGGAATTTTCTTGCCCATTGCCTTACGAAAAATATCAGCTTCGCCCAGGCTGTAGCCGGCGAATTCCCGTACGATGAAGAGAACCTGGTCCTGATAGACAATCACCCCGTAGGTCTCTTCAAGAATACTGGTCAGGGCAGGATGGGGATAGCGGATGGGTTCTATTCCGTGTTTGGCTTTTATGAAGGTAGGAATATGCTCCATAGGCCCGGGGCGGTATAGTGCCACCATAGCGGAAATATCGCTGAAAGTAGTCGGCTTAAGCTCCCTGATATATCGGCGCATGCCGCTGCCCTCCAGCTGAAAAACGCCGGCGGTCTCCCCGGAGGCAAGCAACTCAAAAGTCTTAGCGTCATCCATCGGTATGTTACCCAGGTCGATACTCACGCCGCAGTTCTTACCGATAATATCCTTGGCAATACCCAGAATGGTAAGGTTGGCCAATCCCAGAAAGTCCATTTTAAGCAGGCCGATATGGGCGATATCTCCCATACTGAACTGGGTCATCACCAGTTCCTGACCGTCACCCGCCTTGCTTACCCGCTGCAGCGGGACATACTTGGTGAGGGAATCCCTGGCAATTACGACGCCGGCGGCGTGAGTGCTGGCATGGCGGGCGATACCCTCCACCTTGCTGGCTGAGTCAATCAGATTACGTACTACGGCATCCGATTTGTAGGCACTGCTAAGTTCGACGTTTTCCGCCATGGCCCGCGCCAGAGTCATACCCGGAGCGGGCGGCACCAGTCTGGCAACCCGGTCAACATCGCTGTAGGACATAGCCAGCGCCCGCCCCACATCCCGGATAGCTGCTCTGGCGCCCAGCGTGCCGAAGGTGATAATCTGGGCTACATGGTCCGTTCCGTATTTTTGCGATACATAAGCAATGACCTCGTCACGGCGGCCGTCCTCGAAGTCCAGGTCTATATCCGGCATCTCCTTACGCTCTACGTTAAGAAAACGCTCGAAGACCAGTTTATTCTCAATGGGATCAATCCCGGTGATACCCAGGCAGTAAAGGACAATACTGGCCGCCGCACTGCCTCTAACCCCGAACAGAATGCCCTGTTTTTTAACAAAGGTGATGATATCCCAGACAACCAGGAAGTAGCTGGCAAACTGGGTCTTTTTGATTACCTCCAGCTCATAGTCAAGCTGCTGCTTTACCTCCGCGGTCGGCTCGGGATAGCGCTCGGCAAAACCCTGGCGGCAGATATCGGCCAGGAACTGGTCGGCGGTCTTTCCCGGAGGCAGCCCTATCTCAGGAAGGTGCAGGCGGTCGAACTCAAGCTCCAGGTTACACATCCGGGCGACAAGCTCGGTGTTTTCCAACGCCTCGGGGATATCGCGATAAAGTTCCGCCATCTCCTCGGGACTCCTCAAGTAAAAGAAGTCGCCTGCCATCTTCATTCTCTTTTCGTCATAGATGGAGGTATTCCTGCCGATACACAACAGAAGGTCGTGGGTCGGCGCATCCTCACGGTTGATGTAATGGGTATCATTGGTAGCTACCAGCGGGACATCCAGTTCACGACCCATTGCAATAAGGGACTGGTTCACCTTCTCCAGTTCGGTAATCGGGTGTCTCTGTATCTCCAGGTAGAAGTCGCCAAAGGTCTGTTTATACCATCTGGCAGCCTCTTTGGCTTTCTCAAGACAGCCTTCACTGAACAGACGGGGAATCTCACCGGCCAGGCAAGCAGAGAGGGCGACCAGTCCCTGGTGATGCTGCTCAAGGAGTTTCCTGTCCACCCTGGGCTTGTAATAGAATCCCTCAAGGTGCGCTTTGGTGACGAGTTGTATCAGGTTCTGGTATCCCGTCCCATCCTTAGCCAGCAGGATAAGGTGATAATAGTCCTTATCCTGTACACTACGACCGGAGCGTTCGCCGGGAGTTAGATAGAACTCACAGCCGATGATGGGCTTTATGCCGGCCGCTCTGGCGGTACGGTAGAACTCGATGACGCCGTACATCACCCCGTGGTCGGTGATTGCCAGGCTTGTCATCCCCAGATCTTTAGTCCGCTGGACCAGCTGGGGAATACGGCACATACCGTCAAGAAGGCTGTATTCGGTATGGACGTGGAGATGAGTAAACATGAGCACCCTTCCGGCTGTGGTACCTGTTTTCTGGCGGAGTTTATCTGTAATTATAGCACAGGGCCGGCTAGCGGAGTATTCTTTGCTTTTGATTCTTAACCGTGTAAAATCTAGGTACCTGCGATTGGAGAAAAGGAAGGTTTGAGAGTTCTCGGTAATG
>JAQTTS010000088.1 GCA_028710655.1 Dehalococcoidales bacterium | reverse complement strand
AGAATAAGAAATGACAAGGTTATGCGTCAGGCCTTCTCCCGAACCGCTCCATTCTATATTCCTGGTGGTAGAAGCGATCAATGTGTCATTGGCAACCGGTGATACGAACTGAAGGGTAGGAACCGCCACGAACCTGAACGTACCGGATTCGGACGTAACATCCCCGCTTATCTGGTAGATATGCACCTTGACATTATCCAATGCCGTGGCAGGACATGTAAAATCTTTACTGCCGCTGTTGGCGGTAGAATTGGTAACCAGCGTCTCGGTTATCCCGTCGGCGGTATAAGTTATCCTCAGGGAGGAAGAACCAAGCGCCTGGCCTTCAGAAGTCCACTTGATCGTATACTTTGCCCCCACTACCCACTTATCGCCTTCTGCGGGAGCGGTAATCTCAAGTTTACCGCTGGCCTTTACATTGAAGGCTGCGGAGGTATCTTTTATCTCTTCGTTATCCAGGTTGGTAATGGTAAGGGTGGCGCTGTCCGTGGGCTCAAGATCGATATCCACATCCCAGGAATAACTGTACAGCCACTTGCCTTCCGAATAACTCCTAGATATCTCCCCACTGTATATCTGGCGTTCGATCTCGTTGGCGGAATCCGTATATTGTATGCTAAAATTGGTCCCTGAGCTGCCGTATCCTTCCCAAGTTATACTATTGGTTTCATTCCTCACCCAGGTCACCCCTTCTTCGGGGCTGGTAATCTTTATGTACGCGGTGGAGATCTCGAAAGAATCACTGGAACCGGAAATTATGCTGTTATCCACATTGGTAATCCTGATCCTGACCCCCGTATCGGGCAAGTTAGCCGCCTGCGGCACAGTCCAGGAATACGCCCAGCTATCCTCGAACCACTCATCCCCTGCAGACTTGGAAACTCCTCCCGAACCGCTCACCCCCTCCTGGTATACGGTAGTCCAGGCTCCCTGCGAATAGTACTCTATCTTGAAGTTGTTGCTCACCGCACCCTGCGTGGCCCATTCTATCAAACTCTCGCTGCCTATTGCCCACTTGGAATCCGCAGTCGGGGAGACAAAACGGGCAAACCCGGCGGCAGGCCTTATGCTGAATTGCCCGGAGGTTGACGTCACATCAGTATAATTTGTATCTATGCAGGAAACCCTCAGGTACGCCGTCTCGGCAAGCATACTCGAGTCTACGGAAAGCGTAAAATACATATTGTTGTCCGCGTCCACACTTGCCAGACCTTCATGGACGCTTATAGGAGAAGTGAATCCCTCATCCGCGGAGAACTGCACCGACCAGTGGCTGCTGCCTCTGGCAAGATTTCCATGCACAACCTGCCATTTGATTGTCTTGGTATCCCCCACCGAATAAACATCCCCGGCAGCCGGAGTGACAAAACCTACCTGCGCCGGGAGTATGGCGATACCGGCATGCTCCCCTCTATCCACGGTATTGCCGTTGGAATCTTTTACCGTAACGCTAAAACTGTCTGTAGCCTGTGAATAACCGGGGTTGACAACATCGATTATCCTCAGGTTTAGCGCGGAAGAAACCGGAACTGCCTCGCTAAGCGACAGGCTTACGGTATTCCCGGAAACCGATAACGTCCCGTCGGGGGTAGCCAAAGATGCCCCGCTCAAATCGTAATTTGCATCAAAAACTATCTCTACACTGCTGCTGACCGGGATGCCGTGCAAAGCGGTAAAGCCGATAAAATAGTCCGTGACCGAACCGGCGTAATTATCGGAACAGCCCAAAGTGCTTATGGTCAAAGAACCCGAAGCGATGGATAACCCGGGAATCGTACCGGTATCGATATTCTCGTCTCCCGAATATATGGTAGTAATCACGAAATCGGCGGTCGTTTGTTCATAAGAAGGATTGGTGAGGCCGCCTACCTCCACGCTTACCGCACCCGAACAGGCGGAATTGACCTTAAAGAGCAGATACCCATCCGTACTGCCGGCCCCGGTTAACAAAGTCAGGTTGGCTCCGCTTAAACTCTTTATATACGGAGAAGTCACTCCGTAATCCTGATCTAAGGTAATCTTTATATAACCGTCCGCGGGGATAGTATGCGGAACGCTGAAACCAAAGGTAAGTTTTGTATCACTGCTTGAAACTCCCAATGAACTGGAAGATAAGGACAGCCCAGTCAGGGCGCCTATGGTAATCTCCCTGGCTGAGGCCTTTCCCGAGTCCAGGGCATAGCCTGCGGAATCGAATGTCTTGACGGAAAATTCATCCGTCGTCTGGGCATACCCGGGGTTAGTGACCGCTCCCAGAGTCAGACTTACCGCTTCGCCGGCAGAAACATCAGTACCCAGAAGTATAGTAACCGTGTTATCGCTTACCGAAGCGCTTGATCCGGCATTCCCGGAAACCGACCCATCCAGGGCAAAAGAGTAATCCGCATCAAAAGTAACCTTTACCTGTCCTCCCGCGCTTACCGCGTTAATCGTAGTAAAGGCAATAGTGTAATTGCCCTGTGTACCGACCACATAATTCCCCGTGGCAGAAGACACGGATACCCCGGAAAGCTGACCCGCGGTAATCTCTATTCCCGACACAGTACCGGAATCTATCCCGTTTTGATTGGCGGCCTGCGTATTGATAGAGAAGCTATCCGTAGTCTGGCTATACGGCGGATTGACCACTCCGGCTATAGAAATAGTAATAGGCGTACCTGCCGGCTTGGCGCTGTTAGGCTGGAGTATAAAAGACATATCCGTCTGGTTCTTCTCAAAGGAGTATCCTGATATCAAATAAAGGTAAGCCCCGCTTATATCGTAATCATTATCCAAATCTATGATAATATACCCGCCGCTCGGTATGGCATGCGCTGGGGTAAAAGTAAAGGTATACGTAGACTGCGCGTTTACCTGCATATCGGAAGAACTGACACTCACGCTCTCCAGCTCTCCCGGTTCAAGGGTAATGCCGGATACCTCTCCTTCATCAATCAACCCGTCATCGGGAGTCTTGGTACTAAAAGCAAAATTATCTACTGTCTTTACATACGGCGGATTGACTATATTCGTAACCGTAAGGGAAACACTGCTTGCGGCAAATACCTGCTCCCCTAAGGTAATCACCAGGTTCGCCCCCTCTACCGCGACCGTAGAACCGGCATTACCCGACACATCGGAAGAAGTCACCGAATCAAGGCCGTAAGAAGAATCCATAGCTATGACAATTTTACCGCCTACCGCGATAGGATGGTCGGAGGTAAAATCAAACGTATATACGGAGGATTCAGATATCTTCAGGTTAGTCGTTTCCACGGAAAGCGAGGTTAACGTGCCTGCGGTAGTGGTAATCCCGGAAATACTCCCGGTATCTATGTTATACTGGGAGCTCAACTGAGTGGCTATGCTGAAGTTGTCGGTAGTCTGCACATAGGATGGATTCCTGATCCCGCTCAACTGGATACTGCACGCTCCGCTGCGCTCCTGGGTCGTTCTCATCAGGATAAACCCTGAACCCTTTGAGGATATAACGAATCCCGCGCTCAGGTTTACCGCGTTATCGAGGGAAAAATCGGTATCGAAACCAATCCTTACATACCCGCCCGAGGCTATGGCATGCGCGCAGGTAAAATTAAATGTATAAGTAGTGCTTTCGCTTGTGCCCATTACTTCATAAGAACCCGCGGAGACGGAAAGAGAAGTCAGGGCGCCTGCCTGTATGGTTTTCCCGTCTATCGTACCTTCATCCAAAGCCGTACCGCTGGAATCTTTGGTAACCAGGGAAAATGCCTCTGTGGTCTGGGCTCCGGGGTTCTGTATGTTCGGAACCACGAAAGAACATGCTTCCCCCGCCTCAAGCGGAGCGTTCAAAGTTATGATCAACATATTCTCCGATACCGCGATCCCGGCATCGAAACCTGAAACGCTGTTTACCCCGCTAAGCACATAATCCGAATCGAAGGTAATCTCCACCCTCCCTCCGTCATCTATGCTGTTGACGGGCACAAGATTCAAAGTATAGGTCGCCATCTCCGTAGCAACCAGACTGCTTGCCACTATGGAAGCCGACTGCATCGGCGCCGGGGTTATATGCATGCTCGAGCTGACGGCAGTATCTATATCCGCCGCTGATGTCGTCTTGGTAGTTAAAGTAAAAACAACATCCATGGAACGCCCGGGGTTATCGATATTCCCCAGGCGCAGTGAATAAGACGTACCCGTAGATAATGCAGCCAGGGCTTTTACTACGATATAATTGGTTGACTTGTCGGATATTTCGAAAGTTGCGGTCGGGCTCATTACATATGATATGCTCGCGTCATACTGGGCGTTCAAATCTATCCTCAAATACCCGTTCAGGGGCACGCTGTGTTCAGGGGTAAAGGTAAAAGTATAATCCGTCCTGGCGCCTGCTATCACGCTGCCCGCAGATATTCCGATACCGCTCAAAGTCCCGGCGGTAGTGGTTATCCCCACCGCTGACCCCTCATCTATGGCCGCATCGGAGGAATTCTTGGTCTGCAGGAAAAAGGACGAGGTGGCCTTGACATAAGACGGATTCTTCACGTTAGATATAGCCAGGGAAACCGTAGAAGCGGCCGTCGCACCGGAGGAAAGAACTATATTCAGCTTATTCCCGGACACGGATTCGATTGCCGGGGTACCGGTACCCGATACGTCCTGCGAACCTATGGCTACCGCGCTCAAATCATAATCGGAATCGAAAGTTATTGATACCTTGCCCCCTTCCGCTATGGCATGAGCGGTCTTGAAACTAAACGAATAAGTATTTACCGCGCTTATCTCGGTTTCCGAAGCGGAAGCGGAGGTCTGGGTCAATACGCCGGCGGTGATGCTTACCGACGGAGTGCTGCCGGTATCGATAGTCTTGTTATCGCTAAGCTGGGTAGTTATAACGAAAGGATCCGTGGTCTGCACGTAGGAAGGGTTTACCACGTTGCTGAGCTGGAGCGTATTCGTACCGATAAGCTGAGCGCTCCTCTTGAGCAGGATATAAGTGCTCTGTCTTTCTGTTATCGAATACGCCTCGCTCAATACAGTAGCTCCGGCAAATGAATAATCGCTGTCAAAGGAAAGCTTTACGTATCCGTTCGCGGGCACAGTATGCGCCACAGTAAAACCAAAACTGTAAGTTGCGCTACCGGTTATCTCCGTAGAAGCTGCGCTTACCGTTAGCCCGGTCAAGGTGCCCGCGCTGATAGCAACCCCGCTTACCGAACCCTGGTCAAGTTCTCTCCCCGAAGAATCCTTGGTAAGAAGCGTAAATGCGTCCACAGTCTGCACCCCCGGATTCTTAACATTATCCAGGGTCAGCGACACACTCTGCGCGCTGCCGATCTCCGTACCGGTGGTGAGGATAATCTTATTGCTGCTCAAACTTAAAGAAGCGTTTAAGGACACAGACCCCCCGATCAGGCCGGAAGCGTAAGTTGCCTGGGTAAGATCGTATTCGGAATCAAAGGTAATCTCAATCGTCCCTCCTTCTTCTATAGAGTTTACTGTAGTGAAACCGAAAGAGTACGAAGCGCTGTCGAGGGCTATCCTGCTCGAGGCGTTTACCGATACCGCGGACATCGGGGCAGCCTGGGTGCTTATCGAAGGAGAAACAACCGTATCTATGGTGTTCTGCCCGGAGTTCTGAGTACTTATGGCAAAGGTAACCTGCTTAACCGAACCAGGATTAACTATAGTCCCGATAGTCACGCTTTGCGGGGTATCCGCGGCCAGGGCCTCCAGGATATTAAGGGTTATCTTGTTGGCCGAACGGGAAAGCAGGCTGAAGGTATCCAGAGGGCTGACCACATACCCGGAACCTGCGTTGTAATCGGAGTCAAAATCAATAACCAGGAAACCTCCCGCATTAACCGCATGGATAGGGGTAAAATTAAAGGTATAATTGGTAGTATAGCCGGCCACCAGGGAATCCGCGCTCACAGAAACATTATCCATCGTACCCGCGCTGATCGCTATCCCGTTAATACTCCCCTGGTCTATTGTCCTGTCCTGATCATCCCTGGTCAAAACGGTAAAGTTGGTCGTAGTTTGCGCAAAAGACGGATTCTTCACGCCCGAGACAACGATTGCCTCCTCCGTGCTGGCGAGCAGATCATACCCCAAGGTTATAATCAGAGTCTTTGCACTCACCTGCGCAGTAGCGCTTCCGCCGCTGCAGGCTACGCTTCCGGCCGTTACCCCGGTAAGGGTATAATCGTTATCGAAAGTTATCCTGATCCTGCCCCCATAAGGCACATCATGCTGGGGAGTAACCACAAAGTTATAATCCCATTCCGCGCTTACCTCATTGAGCGTGGCGCTTACCGAAGCGGAAGTAAGGGCAGCCGGGGTAGTAGTGATCCCGCTACAAGTACCCATATCGATAGTAGCCCCGGCAGTAGTCTCCGTAATTACCGTAAAATCTGAATTGGCTGCCACGTAAGGAGGATTGACGATATTCCTCAAACTTATGCTCACCGCCCCGCTCCTTGATTCGGCTGTCTGGAGCTTCAGGTAATTAGCTCCCCTAGTAACCAGGGAATACCCTGAAGTAAGCACTATCGCGCTGCTCAAATCATATGCCGAATCAAATTCGATCTGGACATAACCGTCTTCCGGTAAGGCATGTTCCGCGGTAAAGGCCACGGTATAATCGGTACTCTTTGCCACTTCCGTAGAAACTGGGGTAACAGAAACCTCGGACAAGGAACCGGCTGTAATACTTACCCCCACGATAGAGCCGCTGTCCAAAATACCACCAAGCGTATTCTTGGTGTCTACCGTAAACGGTGAAGTCGTCTGCACGTAAGCCGGATTCTTTATATTAGCGATGGTCAAAGAGGCCTGCTGCCCCGAGGAAATCGCCGTACCGACAGTTACGATAAGTTTATTCCCGCTTACGGATACGGTAGAACCGGCATTACCGGATACGTCATAAGCGGTTACAGAGGTAAGCACAAAATCGGAATCGAAAGTGATCTCCACGCTCCCGCCCGCGGCGATGGCATGCACCGTGGTAAAATTAAAGGTATAACTCGTAGAGGAGCCGGCCTGAGTAGAAACCTGGCTGGCGGACGTCGAAGTCAGCACCCCTGCAGTAGTAGTAATACCGGACACGCTGCCCGTATCTATATTCTTCTGATTGGAGTTCTGGGTGGTAATCGTAAAGGCATCGGTTGTCTGCACATAAGGCGGGTTTTTCACGTTAAGTATCTGCAGGTTTTGCGCGGTGGATTTCTCCGCCAAAGCCTTGAATAAAATATACCCGCTCTCCAGTGAAACTACGGAATAGCTGCCGCTTCCGCTGTAGGCGCCGCTCAGGTCAAAATCGGGGTCGAAGGTAATCTTGACATACCCGTTCAGGGGTATGGTGTGTTCCGGGGTAAACTGGAACAGATAACTCGTAGTCTCATCCAAAGTGGTATCAGCAGGAGTAACGGCCATCTCGCTCAATTGTCCCTCGGTTATAGTGATACCGGTTATCTCCCCGGAATCAAGCTTATATCCTGCGGCATCCTTGGTCACTACGGAAAAGACATCAGTTACCTGTATATAAGAAGGATTCTGAACGTTGGAAATTATAAGGGTCAGCACATTGCCCTGGGAAGCCATCTCTCCCAGGGTAACAGTCAAGATATTCCCGCTCACGGAAGCCGTCGCGCTGTTACCCAGCACATCCCCGGATCCTATATTCAGCAGGCTGTAGTCGCTGTCAAAAGTAATAATTACCTTTCCGCCTATAGGAATGGTATGTATCGGGGTTATTCTTAAGGTGTAAGAAGTAAGCGCGGATACCTCGGCAGACACGGTGGATATGGAAGAAACGGTTATCGGGCTCGGTGTCATGGTGATCCCGGTCAGGCTCGTAGTATCTATAGTATCCTGATTGGAGGTCATGGTGGTAATATAGAAATTGTCGGTCGGCTCTTCCACCGAAGGAGGATTCTTCACATTCAACAAGGCTATGCTCCGGCTGCCCTCCAGGCTGTCCCCACTGGTATTGGTCAATAACACGTATCCCGGACCTGTGCTCGAGGCATAACCGGCCGTCTGCACCGAGACATAATCAAGCACATAGTCGGAATCAAAGGTGATCCTGACATAACCCCCGGAGGGAATTATATGGTCAGGGGTAAAGTTAAAGGTATAGTTTGTAGTGGCGCTGGGCTGAGTGGATCCGGCAGAAACGGAGACGCCGGTCATACTGCCTCCGGTAATGACC
>JAQTTS010000087.1 GCA_028710655.1 Dehalococcoidales bacterium | reverse complement strand
GTGTCGGGGATGGCTCATCTCGAGGAGGGCTTCCCACTTAGATGCTTTCAGCGGTTATCCCATCCGAACATAGCTACCCAGCAATTACCCTTGGCAGGATAACTGGTACACTAGAGGTTCGTCCGCTCCGGTCCTCTCGTACTAAGAGCAGCTCCTCTCAACCATCCAACGCCTGTGGCAGATAGGGACCGAACTGTCTCGCGACGTTCTGAACCCAGCTCACGTACCGCTTTAATTGGCGAACAGCCAAACCCTTGGGACATGCTCCAGCCCCAGGATGCGATGAGCCGACATCGAGGTGCCAAACCCTGCCGTCGATGTGAACTCTTGGGCAGGATAAGCCTGTTATCCCCGGAGTACCTTTTGTCCGTTAAGTGACGGCGCTTCCACTCGCTACCGCCAGATCACTAAGACCTACTTTCGTACCTGCTCGACTTGTCTGTCTCACAGTCAAGCCACCTTGTGCCTTTACACTTCTCTCGCTGATTTCCAACCAGCGTAAGGTGACCTTCGCGCACCTCCGTTACTCTTTAGGAGGCGACCGCCCCAGTCAAACCGCCCACCTGACATGGTCCACGCACCAGATTCCATGGCACGCGTTAGAAACCTAACCGTAAAAGGGTGGTATTTCACCAACGACTCCACACAGCCTAACGACCATGCTTCATAGTCTCCCACCTATCCTACACATCTAAGGACAGATTCCAATGCCAAGCTACAGTAAAGGTTCACGGGGTCTTTCCGTCTAACCACAGGTAACCGGTATCTTCACCGGTATTCCAATTTCACCGGGTCTCGCGTTGAGACAGCGCCCAGATCGTTACACCATTCGTGCGGGTCGGAACTTACCCGACAAGGAATTTCGCTACCTTAGGACCGTTATAGTTACGGCCGCCGTTTACCGGGGCTTCAATTCAATGCCTCGACTCAAGGTCTAACATCTCCTCTTAACCTTCCGGCACCGGGCAGGTGTCAGTCCCTATACTTCTCATCACTGATTCGCAGAGACCTGTGTTTTTGCTAAACAGTCGCCTGGGCCATTTCTCTGCAGCCTCCCACAAATTGTTACATCCAAGAAAGGCCGCACTTCTCCCGAAGTTACGTGCGTATTTTGCCGAGTTCCTTAACGCGAGTTCTCCCGTGCGCCTGAGAATACTCTTCTCGCCCACCTGTGTCGGTTTACGGTACGGTCCCTCACGACCTATCCTTAGAGATTATTTCTTGGCACGATGACTCCTACCCACTTCGCATCACCGTAGTTCTGCTCGCCTTCACAGCTCATCTCAGATAGCGGATTTTCCTGCCATCCTCACAGACTCGCACGCTTGGACCGGGACTTCCATCACCCGGCCGGGCTTCGCCTTATGCGTCATCCCTTCGAAATCGCAAGAGGTACGGGAATATTAACCCGTTTCCCATCGACTACGCTTTTCAGCCTCGCCTTAGGGGCCGACTAACCCTTGGGAAGATTACCTTCACCCTGGAAACCTTAGGCTTTCGGCGGACAGGGATCTCACCTGTCTTTTCGTTACTCATGCCTGCATTCTCTCTTCCGTCCCCTCCAGCATGCCTTACAGCACACCTTCTTCAGTACACGGAATGCTCCCCTACCCCTGATAGATAAATCTACCAAGCCGTAGCTTCGGTACGAGGCTTAGCCCCGTTACATTCTCGGCGCATCACTACTCGACCAGTGAGCTGTTACGCACTCTTTAAAGGTATGGCTGCTTCTAAGCCAACCTCCTGGCTGTCTTCGCAATAACACTTCCTTCTCCACTTAGCCCCGTTTCGGGACCTTAGCTAACGGTCTGGGCTGTTTCCCTCTCGACTACGAACCTTATCGCCCGCAGTCTGACTCCTGGGTATCCTCTTACGGCATTCGGAGTTTGGTTGAGTTTGGTACCCGGTGAAGGGCCCTAGCCCATCCAGTGCTCTACCTCCGCAACAGTAAACCCCAAGGCTAGCCCTAAAGCTATTTCGGGGAGTACCAGCTATCTCCGAGTTTGATTAGCCTTTCACTCCTATCCACACCTCATCCCTGCCTTTTTCATCAGACTAAAGTTCGGCCCTCCACTTGATTTTACTCAAGCTTCAGCCTGGACATGGATAGATCACTCGGCTTCGGGTCTACCGCATGCAACTAAACCGCCCTATTCAGACTCGGTTTCCCTCCGGCTCCGGTACTACATATACCTTAACCTCGCTACATACGGTAACTCGCAGGCTCATTCTACAAAAGGCACGCCATCACCAGCCCTTTCGAACCGGCTCTGACTGCTTGTAGGTCTACGGTTTCAGGTTCTATTTCACTCCCCTCCCGGGGTACTTTTCACCTTTCCCTCACGGTACTTTCCTCTATCGGTAGCTATCTCGTATTTAGCCTTGGAAGGTGGTCCTCCCAGATTCAGACAGGATTCCTCGTGTCCCGTCCTACTCAGGTACAACTCCGCAGACCACACCACTTTCGCATACAGGGCTTTCACCTTCTCTGGCCGACCTTCCCAGTGTCGTTCCGCTAACAGCATAGTCCACACAACGAGCTGCCCTACAACCCCGCCCTCATCTCTGAAAACGGTTTAGGCTCCTCCCCTTTCGTTCGCCACTACTCAGGGAATCTCTTTCGATTTCTTCTCCTCCGGGTACTTAGATGGTTCAGTTCCCCGGGTGTCGCTCCACCGCACTATGTATTCATACGGCAGTGACCGGTAGTCCAACCGGCCGGGTTACCCCATTCGGCTACCTGCGGATCATAGGATGTTTGCTCCTCCCCGCAGCTTTTCGCAGCTTACCACGGCCTTCCTCGCCGGATAGCTCCAAGGCATCCTCCGTAGACCCTTTCTCGCTTGACCATATTTCTCATTGCCCCTTCCCTTTCCCCTTCCACCACGTCAACCTACACTCGCAAGGTTATCAAAAATGAAAGGTTCCCATGTCAAAGATCACTCGTCGTCCTCAGCTTTTGCCGAAACGACTTATCATTATTTCATACCGATTTTCACCGGCATTTTATCATTTGGAGGTAAGGGGACTTGAACCCCTGACCTATGGCTTGCAAAGCCACCGCTCTAGCCAACTGAGCTATACCCCCGAATTGTTCCGTCGGCCTTTTACTTCATGCGGTCTCAAGCTTCAAACATGATGCAAAAAGTCGAACTCATCCAGAAGCATCCAGCCAAGTTGACTTCTCACGTTTAAGTAAAAAAAGGGAAGGGGATGGAACATCCGTGGAAAAGGAGTCAGGAGTGTTGCTTGAAGGTGACTTACCATTCAAGCGATCCTTTCTTAACAGAAAGGAGGTGATCCAGCCGCACTTTCCAGTACGGCTACCTTGTTACGACTTCACCCCCCTTACTAGACATACCTTCGGCACCGTCCTCCGTTACCGGTTAGACGAGCGACTTCGGGTACCCCCAACTCGGGTGGTGTGACGGGCGGTGTGTACAAGGCCCGGGAACATATTCACCGCGCCATGCTGATGCGCGATTACTAGCGATTCCAACTTCATGAAGTCGGGTTTCAGACTTCAATCCGAACTGAGACCGGTTTTCTGCGATTTGCTCTACCTCGCGGTTTCGCATCGCTCTGTACCAGCCATTGTAGTACGTGTGTAGCCCAGGACATAAGGGCCGTGATGACTTGACGTCGTCCCCACCTTCCTCCGGTTTGTCACCGGCAGTACCGTCCGAGTCCCCAGCTTAACCTGTTGGCAACAGACAGCAAGGGTTGCGCTCGTTGCGGGACTTAACCCAACACTTCACAGCACGAGCTGACGACAGCCATGCAGCACCTGTAAACACGCTCCGAAGAGAAGCTGTATCTCTACAACCATCGTGCCTATGTCAAGCCCTGGTAAGGTTCCTCGCGTATCATCGAATTAAACCACATACTCCACCGCTTGTGCGGGCCCCCGTCAATTCCTTTGAGTTTCACCCTTGCGAGCATACTCCCCAGGCGGTGCACTTAACGCGTTCGCTACGGCACTGAACCTCTCAGGTCCAACACCCAGTGCACATCGTTTACAGCGTGGACTACCAGGGTATCTAATCCTGTTCGCTCCCCACGCTTTCGCGCCTCAGCGTCAGTAAATGGCCAGGAGCTCGCCTTCGCCTCCGGTGTTCTTCCTGATATCTACAGATTTCACCCCTACACCAGGAATTCCAGCTCCCCCTCCATCACTCAAGTAAGACAGTTTCCAGCGCGCCCCCCCGGTTGAGCCGGGATATTTCACACCAGACTTACCTCACCGCCTACACGCCCTTTACGCCCAATAAATCCGAACAACGC
This sequence comes from Dehalococcoidales bacterium, assembly GCA_028710655.1. Next base: position 3,928 of record JAQTTS010000087.1, on the reverse strand, counting down.
TCGCCCCTTACGTGTTACCGCGGCTGCTGGCACGTAATTAGCCGGGGCTTATTCCCTGGTTCACGTCATCAAAACGGCATTCCCTCCGCTCTTTATTCTCCCCCAGGAAAAGGACTTTACAACCTTCCGGCCTTCTTCGTCCACGCGGCGTCGCTCCGTCAGGGTTTCCCCCATTGCGGAAGATTCTTAGCTGCTGCCTCCCGTAGGAGTCTGGACCGTGTCTCAGTTCCAGTGTGGCCGATCACCCTCTCAGGCCGGCTACTCATCGTCGCCTTGGTAGGCCATTACCCCACCAACTAACTAATGAGCCGCAAGCTCACCTTAAGGCGCCGCCTAAGCGGCTTTCCCCCGTAAACCTCAGTCTACAGGTCGTATCCAGTATTACCCTGTGTTTCCACAGGCTATCCTAAACCCCAAGATAGATCACCTACGTGTTACTCACCCGTTCGCCACTCTCTCCGGCCACATAATTCCCAGGAACCACCACCAGCTCCTGCAACTATGCTTCCCAGCATAACCCGAGTTCCCTAACTCCGGAATTATGTGGCCGGATACCGTTCGACTTGCATGCTTAAAACGCGCCGCCAGCGTTCGTTCTGAGCCAGGATCAAACTCTCCATCATATTCTTCTCTACCATCCGAAGACGGTAGATGATTTCAAGTTTACAAAAAAACCTAAACCCTAACCCTTTTGACGCTATTGTTTCCAATTGCTCGCTCCTCTCAACTCTTTCGAATCAATTGAAGCCCACAGACGTTCTCTTTCTCCCCTTCCCTATTTCTTTCTCTATGACAAAGATCTTTGCCTCCGATACCGATCGTTCTATAAGAACGAGTATCGCGGCACATTCTCCGCCGGAACGGGCAGAACCCTTTCCGACTCCGCTGTACTGCTAAGCAATGCAGCGAAGTTTAATGTAACAAAAAACACGTTGAAGTGTCAATAGCACATAAAAAATTTTGGTGCAAAATATGCACTTCGTTGATGAGGTACTACTTTCTGAGTGAAATTTACTAGACTCCAACATGTTTTGTCAATACGCAAACGGGCACATCGAAAAACTCACCTGCCTGCCTGCCTGCCGCCCTGCATTTCGATACTCTCTTTGGCAAGAATCTGCAGTCTAAAACGGTGTCTCGTGTATTTTACTTATTTCCGAGCAGCGTCGTTGCCAGCTCGATAAACCCGTTTCCATGAGAGGCGTCGGTCACAAACGTGGGCGGATATTCTACAAGGTGAAGCAGCGGCCGGATATTAGCCACACCGCAGGATAGAGGAAACCGCCGGAACATGGGCGCATCGTTCGGAGAATCCCCGCAATACATCACTACCTCTTTCTGCGCGGCCGGGTCTATGCCCCGTACCTCCTTCAGGTAGTACTCAATCATATCGACTTTTGAATAGTCTCCGATCCATATGTTTACGTGGATCGAGCTGATCTTTGCGGTTGCCCCCATTTCCTCGCAAACCGCCGCAATCCTCTCAGCAGTATCAAAGCCGAGATCGGGAAGTTCTTCGCGAAAATCTATCGCCAAATCGAACATTCTGCTGAATTGATCCTTTGCGACCCTGGAACCCGGTATCTCCTCTAAAACCCGTTCGCGTATGAGGCCGAGCCTTTCTGAGACTTCCTGTGGAGCCGCCGATGGATGGAATAACCGCATCAGTTTTTCCCGTTCCATATAGAAAGCAAAGGCGCCGTTTTCGCCGACCACGGCTTCCACCGGCCATTGCCGCGCTATCAGGTCACACCACCCCGCCGGGCGCCCGGTAACAGGTATCACACTAATTCCCGCATCGTGCAAATCCCATAGTGCGCGGTAGGTGGGCGCGCAAAGTCTCCCGTCACGGGTGAGGGTGTCATCTATGTCTGTACAGACATAACGGATACGGTCGATTTTCTCTTTTGCCAGATCCCGGACAGGCTTCATTTTGCCGCGCGCTTTCGCGCGGTCAGCACAGAGAAGTAATCGGCAAGCGACCAGAGTGCAACCGCCGCGGATATGATAAAGAATATTGTCGTGACAAGTTGCGCAACCGAAAGAGCGGTTTCTGATAACGGGACCTTATGCAGCGTCATCATTGCGAGGCCGACGATTCCGGAAATTGCGTACACCACCGCCTTGAGCTTACCGCTGAGCCTGGCGCTCATAGAAATTCCTTTCCTTGCGATCATGAGCCGTACAAAACTGACCCCCAAGTCGCGATACAGTATGATCAGGAAAATCCAGAATTCCATAACTCCCGCTATCGTGAAGCAAAGAAAATAGGTGAGCCTCGATAACGAATCGGCAAATGGATCGAGAAGCTTTCCGGTGTCACTGATCTGCCCGAGTTTTCTGGCGATCTTCCCGTCGATAAGATCGGTTATTTCCATTACCCCAAAGAGAATCCACAGAAAAATAAGCGGTAACAGAGATGAGCTCTCGGTATGCCTTGGGATATAAAAAACACAAAAAAAAGCAGGCGAGAGAAGAATCCTGACAAGCGTAATCTTATTGGGAAGATTCATGGGGCACTCTATTATGGGTTATACCGGTTGTCAAGCTGATCGCCGGCGCCGGCCGCCGAATCGAAACCAGCCTCTTTAACGCTCCGGGCGCTCGAGTCTGACCGTCGCACCTTCTTCAGCCCCCAAATAAACCGAGTACCTGAAAAGCGGCAGCAGCCGCTCGGCCGTAGCAAGGAGCGGTTCAACCTCCCATCCGGGTAAACGCCTGGCGAGGTTCTGCAGCCACTCCTGTAACTTCCCGCCGGTGTCATGGGATTCTTTCGTAAAAATCTGGACGGCTTCACCTTCTCCGGCGGCGGAAACCGTTTTCAATCTGTACATGGCGGGCTTATCGACAAAAAAATAATAATCGCTTGTCCGCAGCGCCTCTGCTCCTACCGTGATGCCGTTACCCGGGATCTCGAGAAAATACGTGTCCCCGTCACGTGGGGTGAACTCGATACTCCGCATACCGTCCTTCATTCCCAGGAGCCTGAGCTCCGCCACCGGCATTTCCGATTCCAGACGGCGCCACGGATGTTTGAGCACCGGCACCGCGGCCACACCGATCGCGACGATCAGCAGCAGCGGCAACCCCACGGCTTTCTTGAACCGCAATCCCATAAGACCGGCAGCGCCGGCAGCCGCCCAAAAATAGAGCAACCTGAAATCGAGAAATGTCGCACTCACTCCCAAGCGGCGGGGAGCCGAGCACAGGTAAGAAGGAATGAACGCAGCGCAGAGGGCAAGAATGACACTCGCCGAGAGATAAAACGAAAACATGATCCACTTCCAGTGCCTGGCCTTTATATCTCCCGGCGCCGGAAACCGCAGGAGCCTGCTCACCGAGAAACCGGCGAAAAGACCCGAAAGCATGGTCCAGAAGTAGTAACTCGCCAGGAACGACCCGCTACAATTCATAGATCGCCGTAAATTTGTCTTTCAGATACGTTACGAAATATGCAGGATCGAGCCGCTTACCGGTTGCCATCTCGCACAGCTCGCCGGCGCTGTAGATGCGGCCGTGAGAGTGAATGTGCTTCCGGTGCCATTTGAGAAACGGCAGAAAATCACCCTTTTCTATGCAATTATCGAGATCAGGCACCGTTTCCCTTATGCGCGCGGCAAACTGTGCGCCGTAGAGGTTACCAAGAGCATAAGTCGGGAAGTAACCAAATAGACCTGCAGACCAGTGGATATCCTGCAGGACCCCTTCGCTGTCGTTTTGCGGAGATATTCCAAGCAGCTCCTTCATACGGTCTCTCCAGGCCCCCGGCAGATCCGCTACGGCCAGTTCACCTGACAGAAGAGCTTTTTCAAGCTCAAAACGGAGGATGATATGCAGGTTGTAGGTCACTTCATCGGCCTCAATGCGGATGAGCGACGGCTCCACCCGGTTCACCGCACGGTAAAACTCATCGACGTTCACGTCGTGA
>JAQTTS010000086.1 GCA_028710655.1 Dehalococcoidales bacterium | reverse complement strand
CCTTGCCCAACAGAATCAAAAGGCATCCCGTAACGGGCGCCTAGGCGAAAACTACGCCTCTATTATGTATCAAACCGAAATTGCGACCAACGCCATTCACGACGGCACCTACAATGGCGCGCCTCTCGAAGTCAAGACCTGCATGAACTGGATAACCGACGCTGGGAACTCTCGCGCTCGTCGGCGCGGCCGCTTCTACCTTCCCCGCTTCCAGCATGCCGCGCTTCTCCGTGCAGACGGCAACTACGCCTTCTTTGTCATCGCTGAGGATGGCGCCTTACTCTTCGCTAAACTCGTCACCGCTTCCTTCCTAGAGGAGCACGAGTATGTAAGACCGCGCGGGACTTCTCAAATCGTCTGGACTCACCTCTTTCCTGAGGTGTCATACTAATGTCAGTTCTCCCTTCAGGCTCAACGCTTCGCGTCCCGCTAAAGTGCGCTCTGTGTCATCAGGCTTATGCTACCTTCATGAAGCCGGGCTCAATTCGTGAGTTAGTCGGCTGCTCAACCCTTCAGGTGATGCAATGCGTAAACAACCCTATCCACTTTCCTATGTCATGTGCGCTCGACGCTAACCGCTTCACGCTGCATTGGCGTGATGAATCAGACCCTTGCTCTCTGGAAGTGGTATAAGTGGCCCGCTTCGTCGTGGCTGCACGCTCAGACGGTCGTGGCGGCTTCCGGCCCTTCGGCTCCTATGGTAAGGCTCAAGCCGGTGCTACTGTCTCCATAGGAGAGAACCGCTTCATGGTCGGCCGTGACGGCCGGGTTAACATCCCGAAGAACATCATGCAAGAATACGGTGTAAAGGGCGACGATGGCCGCATGCGTGTATCTATTGAGTTTGCTACTCAATCCGGCGTCGATGGATGGTCTGAAGTTGGCGCTGTCGTATCTCGTCCGTCTGCTCTTGATAAGAACACTCCGACCGGCGCCCTTGCCGGTAAAATGTCTGTCTCAGACCCCTCCTTCGCGGCTTTAGAGCCCTTCGACAGCGGTGATTATAATTGGAGTCCGTAGAGAAGTATTCACTTCTCTACATCGACACAGAGAGCGACCCGTCCTCTAAACGCCTTCTCAGTATCCAGTGGCGTTTTAAGGGCGCTCACGGCATCATAGAGAAGTTTAACGACGAGACCCATACATTCCTAGCCGGGCTGTGGGCTGAGGCTTCAGGCGTCGTTATGTTCAACGCTCCTTATGACCTAGGCGCTCTGAGTGGCGGCTTCCCCGGCCTCAACTCGTGGGAGTGGATAGCCGGGGAATACGGCTCCTATTATCGGCTCGTGCTCTTCGGTAACGCCTACAAGGTGCGCCGTATCTCAGGCTTCCGTAACCTCATCAAACCCTATAGGCGCCTTGCTTCACCTTCCGGCGTCCCATACTCGAAGAAGTCACCCCGCCCGCACAGCACGCCCGTTATCGACCTTCTGAAACTGTGGTCTATCCTTATTGACGACGGGCGCAACGGCTCCATATCCCTTAAATCCCTCATCAAGCGTGAATTAGGCATTGAACCTATCCCCTACTCCGAAGCCATAGCGCTAACCGACGCTTACCGCTATCAAGACGTAGATAGGCTCGAAGAGTTGTTCCACGTCTTTCTGTCCCATGTTGACGATATCGGCGCTCTCAGCGGCTATACCGCTGAAGATTGGTGCTTCGTCAAGACGCCTGCAACCTTCACCAAGAAGGCATATGAGGCTGCATATCCTGAGTTATCGACGTGGCGTAAAGATAACGTCACTCGTGACCACGACGCCCACTTAACGGCCGCGCTCGAAGAAGCCTACCACGGAGGGATAACCCTTGCCTTACATCGTGGCACGGTCGAAAACACGGTCTGGTTTGACCTGAAAGGCGCCTACGCTTCCGTTATCGAGCATATGAACACAGACCGATACCTCACTTACTCGTGGGAAGTTATTTCCCCGGATTCTCCCTTAATATCCTCACGGGAGTCTCCGGTGCTCTGTAAAGTGAGTTCATCGGCCGTGCTCACCTCAATCAATAAATCCCTTAAGATATTCACCGTTGACGCTTTACATACTTTATGGCTCTGGAACTTCGATATAGCCGCTCTTCGGCTCCTATTCCCCGACGCTATCATAACGGTGCTGGAAGCCTATCAGCCCATTCCCTTGAACCCGTGCGAGTCATCGCTTCCGGCCGTCTGGAATGGTCTTAAAGACGCTGAGAAGAAGTCTCACGGGAAAACAACGCTCTATGATTATTATAAGTTCCTCTCGAATACATCCTACGGGATAAAGGCCCAGCGGTCTCCCTTTACCACAGCGCACACGAATATGACGATAGCGGGAATAATCACCTCAAGGGTTCATCTTGCCCTTCTTGAGATGGTGGACGAGTGCCGTCTTATGGGTATGAAGTGGCTCTACAGCGACACAGACAGCGTATGTATGCAGTTCTCCGGGCCGGTGGATGAAAGTATGGTGTCCCGCCTGAACGCCCGCCTGAGCCCCATAGCGGCCGACTGTGAAGGTCACAGTTGCACCACTCGCATACTCTCGCTCAAGCGGTATACTTCCGTATCAGGGTTGATGATATCGGGCAAGCCTGCACCTGAGAAGGTGCGCCTGCACGGAAAGGGCCGTTACCGTATCAATCAGAAATTCATCCGTGACGGGATGGCTCACGGTGTAACCTCCGTTATGCCGCTCGTCGTGTCTCAAATCGCTGCTAATACGGCTGTGACCATGAAGCAACTGGTTAAAGCCTTCCCTCCGTGCGCGGCTCATATTCACCCCTTCGCCTTCCAGCCTAACCTACCCTCAGACCGCACGCTATCAGAGTGGTTCTTAGCGTGGTATGCTCACATTGATACAAAAATGACCTATCCAGACTCCGGCACAGTATCAGACGAGTTTAGCCGGGAATTTTGGAACTTCCCTTCCTTCTACATCGCCCGGCGTTTTTGGGGCGAAAAGACGCGCGACACGCCCGGAGAACCGGAAGATTTAGCGGCCGGGATTGGAGAATGGGACGAAGAAGTATCATGGCTCTATGAGCCATAACCTACCTTCTCCGGCTCTCTTTCTGCTCTCTCTGGTCTATACGCTTCTTAGTGGCTTCCGCTTCCGTCTGCTTCCTCTTAGCCGCTAACTCTCTCAGGTTCATTGTTTCCATTCCTCCAGATACCTCTCTTGTTCAGCCTTCCGATACTGAAGCCTCTTCAGGTAATCGGTCGCTTCTGCTTCGTCGATAATCCCCTTCTTCATCCAGTTCTTCACGTCTGCGAGTGTAGGCAGTTTCCCGCTCTTCGCTATCGTGTTCTCCGCTTCGGAAAGGTATTTAGTGCTCGCTGCACGGTTCAACCCTATTTTGCCCATTCTCTCGAAGAACGCCTCTTCTCCTATCTCGAAATGGGTAAATTGCCACTGTATAAGGTCGATGTTATCTTCCAGCACCTTATCAGCGTGCTTTTGCTCTTCCAGCGATATGATTAATTCCGCTTCCTGCTCGTCGTATCCGAAGCCTAGAACGAAGTTTACCGCCTCTTCACGGCTGATAAGACCGTATCGGAAACTCGATAGTATCTCCGTCTTAGTAAGGTCTTTTTCGGCGCTCGTGCTGTCTACCTTGACCCATGCAAGGTATCGGCGTGCGTTCTCTTCGCTATAGCCGATATCCCGCATGCTCTGGACGTATTCTTCATCCTTGAGCACCCCGCTCTCCCACATCCTCCGGGCGTCTACTCTCGTCAGCGGGTTAAACGATATCGCTATCAGCCGGTCTATCCAGCCGGGCGCCCAGTCGGCCGCTCTAAGCAGCGCCTTGAGTTCATCCACGGTGATAATACCGCGCTGGAGCATATCATAGCCCATTTGAGGGCTGGGCAACTGCCAATGAGCACGCCAATACCAATGCAGAACCTCTTCACTCATCCCGGCCCTAGCGGCTAAGGGTATAATCTCGTCTGGAAAGTTATCATCCAGCCCCGCGCTTCTAACAACTTCCGGGTTAAAGGCATCACGGACTGCAAAACTAATGAAGTCATTCCCTGACGGATAGAACGATAACGCCTTAACGATGTTTCCGCTTTTCTCCGGGCTAAAGCCGTGCTTCGCCATCTCTTCATGATAAACCGCCTCTCCGATTACACCCCGCATGAACAGCGTTGCTAGCATCGCTGGGTCTAATACAACGTGCTGAGTCTGCGAGTTAATCTCGTATTTCACTTGAGATTCAAGCGCCGTTGAGACAATGAGCCCATAACCGTATCCGGTTATCTGAGAGAGTCCCGAATAATCGAGATATGAGCGTATCTCATCCCCTACGGCATCAATTTGTCCTAGGCTTGCAACTTCCGCTACAATAGCCGTCGTTGCCGCTGCAAGGCTCGTATTGGTGATTAATCCCATCTGGTCGCTTAGTCTCCGGGTTACGGGCGTTTTTCCGTCTATCTTTATCCCTAACATCTGCTCCAGTTGAATTTCAGCCACACGGCCCTGTATCGCTGCCATCATTGAATCTGCTATGTCTCCGGCCGCTGCTACTACATCTCCGTCGTTCTCGTCTACTTTCGTTACAACGTCGTCTATAGGCTTCCACGGCGTCACGCTCATAGCGAGTTGCAACAGTTCCTTCCCGCGCTTCTTGATGCTCTTTTCTCTCTCAGGCGTCGGGTTAACTCCGGTTAACCTCTTGACAGCTGCAATACCGGCGCTTACAACACGCCCGCTTACTCCGGTCTCTTCGGCTGCTCTCTGCGTGCCGTCATTGGAGCCTATCAGCCCGCCTAACAACTCACCTAGTCCCACGCTCTCACCATACCGCTTCAATTACCTTCTTCAAGTGCTCGAAGAATACATCTGCGTTCATCAGCGTGTCATAGACTGCATCGACACGCACAGCAAGAGCGTTAACGGTCTCCGTGACCCATTCGATAAGAGATTCAAGGTTATCTTGAACCCATGCGGTAACGGAGTTATAGATGCTGTTAACGGCATCGAAGAGAATCCCGATATTCTGCTGGATAATCGAAAGGCCGCTGCTAAAGAACTGCTGAGCCTGAGATAATACCCATTGATAAGCACCCATAACACTCTGAACGGCATTATTGACCATCCCCGGTATGTCCCTTACAATCTGTGAAACGATATCGTAGGCGTAGTCTGCGACTGATTGAGCGTAGTTCCAGAGCCCGTTAATTTGAGCCCATATGCCGCTAGTGCTGCTGGATATATAACTGTAAATGTTGTTAATGGATGAATAGACGCTATTTAAGCGGTCATTCACCCAGTTCATGATATCATCATAGATTGGTATCGCCATAGCCGCTCAGCCCTCCGTCTTAGCGGAATATGCCTTCTTTAGCCGCTCAAGTTCCTGCTTTGCAGTCTTAAGCCGTGCTTCATCCCGGCCGGACGGTCTCCCGGCATCTCTGATAATGCCTAAGACGGTCTCAGCCTCAGCGAGTTGTGCTTCTGCTTCTTCTATTTGTTTCCCAAGGTCTTGTATAAGTCCCATTTGTTAATCCTCCGGGTTACTGTCGTTCCTCTTTCTTAACCGTGCGGTCAAGCCATCGGTCGGCCCACGCATAGACCGGAGGCGCCGCCACCGTGATGAAAGCCGATGCCGCCACGAGCACCACACTTAACTGAGTCTCATCCATCGTATCACCTCCTACACGCTCGGTTCTGCGTTAACGTCGATATAAGCGCCTGCACTTACCGCTGCAAGCCAATATATCCAGTCGATTTGAGGGTCACTATCCCCGCCCGTCACATCGACGCCCGCCTGACTGATGTTAGCAGCCTGAAGAGCGAAGGCCGCCACGGTGATAATAGCCGTGTTCCGCACGATATTGAAGTGTGCGTTATCGCTGAGGCTGATACTCGTCGGATTCTTCCATTTCGGCGTGTATCGTATCGTGCCGCGTGTTGGGTCTGTTCCCCGGCCGTGAAGTGGTGCTATCCACTCACCGATGCTCACCGGGATACGCTCGAAGTATCTCTTGCAGACGGCTTCCTCTTCCACTACGCCCCTATCAACGAAAGGTAACGCCCGGCTTCCCCGGTTCATCTGCACAGAGCAGATAACCGTATCGTTGAACGTAGTTCCGCCCGATACTTCGAGATAAATCCTCAGTTCCAGAAAGCCGCCATCCGTGATAACCTTGTCAGCGAAGCCGGGCAAGACTCCCGAATACGTTACTCTCGTCCAGTCTCCAGTAGTCACGACGCCTGCACCGTCTAGCACCGTTTCAACCGCCACTTCCGCGCCTCCGAAGTGCTGGGTTATCGTCACATCGCCTAGGGGCGTTTCAGGAAGCCATGACATCCGATAGAACCAGAATGACACGGTGACAACTTCTTCAGCGCCGTATCTCACATCCGGTATTAACTGACTGAGACACCGGAAAGTGCCATCCGGCACGTTTCCCTGACTCTGAAGCAGTATCCCGTCTTTTCCGACGCTCGGCGGTATATCGAAGGTCGGCGCCCACAGACTACACTTACTGAACTTAACGGAATGATTAGTGTCGTCTGTTAGGTATTTCCAGCGGTCGGCTATGTCTGCATTACCCAATACGATGAATCCTTGCCCTCTTTGCCATACCGTGAAGTCTCCGTTGTCTACCGCCTGACGGTCTTTTCCAGCCGACAGCGCGGAAACGGGAAGAGTCTGAGTGATACTAGGCATCTACTCAGCCCCGTAATCTTCCATTATCCTTATCTCTGCGCTTGCATCGCCCACTATAAACCGCTCTATGTCCGGCCTGTCACCTAGTCCCTTGTTAAACGTCATCGAAGTGCCGGGATATACCGGGAAGCCGTTCTTGTTCGTCACTCCGATATCAGAGCCTAGATAGACGATAACCGTAGAAGAGATGTTTGCTATAGCGAGCGACGTTCTACGGGCGTCATAGTTAACCGCCCGCTTCGCCGTGGTATCCACGGCTAGAACATCGAAGTTTTTCATGCCTACACCCCTGAAAAAGGGTTTTAGACCTTCACCACGTCAAGGAATACCGTTTCTGCCGTGTCTGCACTAGCAGAAAGGAACTCAACCTGCGGGATGAAAGTGTGCTCGAACTCTCCGAAGAGACCGAAGCGCCCTTCCCTGAAGAGCCCGGCGCCGTCATCGCCTCCGGCGTCACATGCGATAACGCCCGGCCGGAACTCGCTTCCCGGTATGACAAGCCGCGCTGCAATCGCTCCAGCCGCTTCAGCCCTCATACCGACGATAGCATACCGGCCCGCTTCAAGTTGCTGGGACAGCGTGAGCGGGCAAAGGTGCCACTGATACGCCACGAGCGTAGTAGCGGAAGTTGCCTTCACGGTGAATACTTCCCCGCCCGGAGGCTCTTCATACTCTCCCTGAAGGAAAGCAAGCGTTCCTACGACAGTAGCGCCCGCGCCACCTTCGGAACACTTCGCCCTCAGACCTTCGCCCGGAGTAAGGGCAAGCGGGTTATCCAGCCGGTTAACCATCGGAAGCGGAAATACGGGCTCTGCACCGATGTTAATCGGCGCCACGTCGAGAAGCAGAGACTTTCTAAGGCTCGGGCTCGATATCTGAGCGCCGGTGAGGCTCACGCCATAGGCAAAGACGCCAATGAGGTTAGGAGCCCACGACGGAACAAGGATATCGTCTCCATCCGTGGTAACGTGCTGGTCTACAAGCGCTGCAATATCAGAGAGCCCCGCACTATCGAGAGCCTCATACCATCCTATCAGACTGAACGCCATCTTATTCTTCCTCCGTTACGGAAATGAGGGCAGCATAGCGCTCTCTCGCCTCTTTGGAGCGTATTTCATGGACTCTGTTGGGCATTACGCCCCAGTGAGAGAAGGCGTGCTTAACCGCGCTCTCCTTACCCTCATCAATGAACTTCCCGCATTCCGGGCAGTATTTAACAGCCATACCGCTTCACACTCCGTCTAGGACTTCCGCCCGTAGAGTTTATCCATTTCTTCACCGAGAGCCTTCTGATAGGCCCCACTGTAGGCGATACGCTGGTCTCGCGTGGTCTTAGGCATCGAAGAGACCTTCTGAAGCGCACGCTCGATAGCAGCCGCGCGGGCGTCGTAGTCCTCCATAGCGTTCGTAACCATCCGGTCGGCCGCTGCTTCATAGTGCTGTGCCGCGCGGTCGATAGACCCTTTCCACGCATTCCGCGCCTTTGCCTTCTTGAGACCGGCTTCGACCTTTCCGCGCCGGACAGCCTCATTAAGACCATCCTGCATCTTCTTTGCGTGTTCTGCGGGATTCTTCAGAGCGATGTCTATAGGGTCGGCTCCTTCCTGCATCCCGGCCTTCAGTTCCGTTCCAGCCGTCCTA
>JAQTTS010000085.1 GCA_028710655.1 Dehalococcoidales bacterium | reverse complement strand
TATTTGGGGGGTTGAAGAAGAAGGGAAGATGCCGGATGAAGATACCCGGAAACTAATCGATGGGTTTCCCGACCCGGCCGGCACGTTCTACAGATTCAGTCTGCCTGCTTCACTTCTGAAAAGAAAGAGAGTAGGGTTATCAGTGTGAAGAAGATAACGATTGATCCGATAACTCGTCTTGAAGGACACGGCAAGATAGAATTATTTCTCAATGATGATGGAAACTGTGAGAGGGCTTGTCTCCAGATTCCAGAGTTGCGAGGCTTCGAAAGCTTTTCCGTAGGCAGGCCTGCTGAGGAAATGCCCCGGATAACCACTATGATCTGCGGCGTCTGTCCTACCGCTCACCACATGGCGTCGGCCAAGGCCCTGGATGATTTATTCAAGGTCGAGCCTCCTCCCGCAGCGAAGAAGATAAGAGAGTTGATGTACAATGCCTTTCAGGCTGAGGATCACATACTGCACTTCTTCTTCCTGGGTGGGCCTGACTTTGTTGTCGGGCCGAAGGCGCCAGCCGGAGAGAGAAATGTCCTGGGGATCATTGCCCGGACGGGGCTGGAGACCAGCCGTAAGGTTATTCAGATGCGCAAAGGGATGAGAAATATCCTAAGGATAATCGGTGGCAAGCCGGTTATGCCCTCCTGTGCACTGCCCGGAGGAGTGTCCAAGGGCATCAGTAAGGACGAGCAGAAGACAATCCTGGAGGCCGGGGAATATAGTGTGGAGTTCTGCAAACTTGCCCTGGGTCTTTTTGATGACATCGTACTGAAGAATAAGGACTACATCGACCTGGTTTCCGGTGATGTTTACTCGCACAAGACATATTATATGGGAATGGTGGACAAGAATAACAAGGTCAACTTCTATGATGGCACGATAAGAGTGGTTGACCCCGGCGGCAAGGAATTCGCCAGGTTCAACGGTCGGGATTATCTTGATCATATCGCTGAGCATGTCGAGCCTTGGACCTACGTTCGCTTTTCCTACCTTAAGAAGATAGGTTGGAAAGGGTTTGTCGACGGCGAGGAGAGCGGTGTTTTCCGTGTCGCTCCCCTGGCCCGTCTCAATGTCTCCGATGGCATGGCGACACCCATGGCACAGAAAGCCTACCAGAGGATGTTCTCCGTACTGGGTGGCAAGCCGGTACACAGTACCCTGGCTTTCCACTGGGCCCGGCTGGTGGAAGCACTCTATGCCTCGGAGCGAGTGGTAGAGCTTGCCCGTGACCCGGAAATTCTTTCTCCTGATATTGTAAACCTGCCTACCCGGGCGCCGAAGGAAGGGGTGGGTGTGGTCGAAGCGCCAAGAGGAACTCTCATTCACCATTATGAGGCGGATGACAGAGGGATTCTCACCAGAGTCAACTTGATTGTCGCTACGCAGAATAACGCTGCGGCCATTAATATGTCGGTTGAAAAGGCAGCCAAATCTCTGATAAAGGATGGGGAGGTCCCTGAAGGGATTCTCAATATGATCGAGATGAGTTTCCGGGCTTATGACCCCTGCTATGCTTGTGCCACCCATTCCCTTCCCGGAGGAATGCCGCTCGAGGTAAGCATCTACGGATCTGATGGGAAGCTAAAAAAGAGTCTAAAAAGGGGATAAATGTATAGAGTTATCATAATAAAGGAGGTTATTTCGTGAAGGGAAAGGTAGAAGCTGTTCTGAAGAAGATAAGGCCGGCTCTGCAGGCAGACGGTGGCGACGTCGAGCTGGTAGAAGTGACCGAAGGCGTGGTGAAGGTGAGACTGAAGGGTGCCTGCAGCGGCTGTCCGATGTCGAAGATGACGTTGAAACAGGGTATTGAACGTCTCCTTAAGGAGAGAGTACCTGAGGTCAAAGAGGTCATTGCTGTCTGAAAACAGGGGGCAGGTGATGGAGACACTCATCCTGGGTATTGGGAACCCGATTCTCACCGATGATGGAGTAGGTATCGAGATTGCCCGCCGGCTCAAGGCGGCAATATCCGGCTTGAAAATTGAGGAAACCAATGAGGCTGCCGTTGTCCTCATTGATTATCTAGCGGGTTACGATAAGCTCATCATCATCGATTCCATCAAGACCGGACAAGGGCAACCGGGCGATCTGTACAAACTCAGGCTGGAGGATCTCGACAGGGCTGCCGGCCCCTCGTCTGCCCATAGTATGGATATTGCCACTGCTTTCGAGGTTGGCAGGAGTCTGGGGTGCAAAATGCCTGAATCAGTCAGTATTTATGCTGTTGAGGTAAGGAATAACTCGTGCTTTTCCGAGCGGTGTACCGAAGAAGTGGCGGAAAAGATGCCATCTATTGTCGAACGAATAATAGTAGAGGAAAAGCTGCGAGCGATCTTGAGGATGGATAATCCCGGTGATGACGGGTCTCTTTATGATAGCCGGGCGGCGAGGTAATCTCTCTATCCCTGAGGTCGTATCTGGTACTCGTGAGATGCCATTTTTCGGAGAAGGCTGAAAACAGATGAGCGAATTAGTTCCTCAAGAAGACCTGGCGCGGGTGGAAGAAGTAAGTTGTGGCGTTGAGGGAAAGGTATACCTGGCTCCCTGCCAGATAGCGTGCCCTCTTGGCGAAGATATCCAGCGCAGCCATGCCATGCTTGCTTTGTTGCCTCTGGATCCTGAAGAAGCTGCCCGGCAGATAATTAAGATTGGTGACGAAATCTATGAAAAGAACCCCCTTTTCCCGGTCTGTAGTTATATTTGCGGGCTCTGTGAGAGGCAGTGCAATTATAGGGATGAGACCGGGGCCGTAAGGCGTAGGATGCTGGTGCGACTCGTTGCCGACCGTTACCTCAAGTATCTTGAGACCACACCAAATCTGCCTATTCCGAATAAGGAAAAGGTGGCTGTCATCGGAAGCGGGCCCGGAAGTTTGATGTGTGCCTACGAACTGAGCAAAAGGGGATATCGGGTTACGATATTGGAGAGAAGTCATGAGTTAGGCGGAGCCCTCAGGCTCATCCCGCGCTACCGTATTCCTAGGGGTGTTATTGATTCTGTCATCAGTAGTATGCTCCGGATTGCCCATATTGAGGTCAGGCTTGACGCTGAGATAGGAGGCGTCGGCAAAAAGATTGACGACCTTAAGAAAGAAGGCTACCAGGCTGTATTTCTGGCTACCGGTACCCCGGTTGGCCGGCTTCTTACCATCGAGGGAAAACCAGTTGGCAATGTCGATCTGGATGGGGTTACGTTCGGGTTGAACCTGCTTTATGAGGTCAATCAGGGTATAGCATCTCCAGAGTTCTATCGGAACAAGAAGGTGATTGTCGTCGGTGGGGGCAATGTCGCCTTTGATGTTGCCCGCACTGCCCGGAGGTTGGGTGGCGAAGTAACCTTGGTCTGCTTGGAGAGTGAAAACAAGTCCTCCAGGAATGGCATCCCTACCGATGAGGATGAAATAGAGGGAGCTACCCAGGAAGGGGTAAGGATAGTCTATTCCAGAGGCGTAGCAGAGATAATCGGCGAAAGTGGAGAATTTAGGAAGATAAAGTGCCCCCGGTGCACCTCGGTATTTGATGAGAACGGCGGGTTCAATCCCAGGTTCGACCATGATGACGTGGTTTACCTTGAGGGTGACGTGCTACTGGTTACCATCGGTCAGGAACAGGACCGGGCTATCTATGAGCAGGAGGGTTTGCTGGGTAAGGGCGGGGAGCTTGCTGTTGACGAAATCACCCTGATGAGTAACCTTAAGGAGGGTGTCTTCATCGGTGGTGACGTGAGGAAGATAGGTTTTGCTGCGGAAGCGATGCGGGATGGACTGAATGCGGCTGAGTCCATCGGCCGTTATATCAGGGGTGAGAATCTAAAGAAAGAGAGAAAAAAGGAGTATCAGGATGCACCTATCTTAGGCAATGCTAAGTACAAGCCTCAGCCGCCACTGGTATGGGTACCCGCAGAGAAGAGACTTAATTTTGAGCCCTTTGAGAAGTCGTTTACCCTGGAGCAGGTAATAGAGGAGGCGAGGAGGTGCCTCTGCTGTGGCCCTTGTAAGAGCTGCAAGGGGTGTGTTGCCGCAGGACTCCAGCCGGGGGTACCGGGGATTACTTATGATGAAGAGTCGTGTATTAACTGTGGTGACTGCGCTTTTTACTGCCCTTGCGATGCCATTTCCTTCCAGAGCCCGCATGGGGTCAGCTTTGATATGACCCTCTGCCGTGGTTGTGGCTTATGTGCTGCCGTTTGTCCGGCTATGGCAATAGAGCTTGAAAATTGGGAGAGCGCGCGTATCTCCGGTTCGATTACTGAGGCGGTCTCGGAGATGACAAGACCGGGGATTTTGGTATTCCTGTGTCAATGGACGGTATTACCGCCCCTTGATAAAAAGACTAATCCCAATGTAGGTGTCATTGACGTACCCTGTGCCGCCCGGGTTGAGAGTATCCACATCCTGGAGGCTTTACAGCAGGGAGTCGGGGGGGTCTTGATAGCAGCCTGTCCGGAGGAGGACTGCCATCGGCAGACAGGAAGCCGGGAGGCACAGCGCTCGATTGCGGCTCTGAAGAAGAGATTGAGCCAGATAGGTCTTCAAGACAGGATTGGCTTTTGCACGGTGACTCCCCGTAATCAGGAGGAGTTTGGCCAGGAGATGGAAAGGTTTAGCCGGAAAATAGAGTCTATCGATTCGAAGGAGAGTAAATAGATGATAGTAACAACACTAAAGCCTCTGGATGAATTGCTGGGCGTTATTTTACCCTATTCCGATATTCTGGTCGTTGGTTGTGATGGCTGTAACCAGCCGCCGAGAGGCTTGAGGGAAGCCAGTACGCTGAGCCAGCTACTTGACCTCGCGGGAAAACCAAGCAGTAAAGTTTTTAATTTTAAGATAACTACGGTGGGGAAACAGTGTGATGACTATATGGCAGCTTCGGTGCTCAAACCTCAAATCGGTAATACGGAGGCGGTGCTCTCTTTAGCCTGTGGACTGGGCGTGCAGACCCTGGCTAAAGTTTTCCCCGAGCTCCCTGTTTTTCCTGCGCAGAATACGCACTTTATGGGTGCGGAAGACAGGGATGACGGCATTCTGGAAATGAGATGTGCTGGTTGTGGCGATTGTCTCCTTGCTGTGACCGGCGGAATCTGTCCGGTGGCCCGTTGCCCCAAAGGGCTTCTTAATGGTGCCTGCGGCGGAGCGAAAGACGATAAATGTGAACTCAGCCCGGAAAAAGACTGCGCCTGGGTTCTGATCTATAATAGTCTAAAAAATCAGGGAAAGCTGGACCTGCTTAGGGGATATCGTCCTCCCCGGGATTATCAGCTAACCGGTTGGAAGATTACCACTTAGTGTATTAGTTGGAGAATGGGTGGATGGTGCAGGCGAGAGCAAAAAAATTGGCCAGAGTTGTGGTGTGGGGGGTGGTGCAGGGGGTTGGTTTCCGCCCCTTTGTCTATCGATTGGCCCATCAGCATAGCCTGCAGGGTTGGGTACGTAACACTTCGGGGAATGTCGAAATCGAGGTAGAGGGAAACGAGAGAAATCTAAGGAGTTTTCTTGTTGACCTCGAGGCCAAAGCTCCTCCCATGGCTCATATCGAGCAGGTTGAAGTTACCTTCTTGCCTGCGAGGGGGAATAGCGGGTTCGAAATTCTGACCAGCCAAAGCGAAGCGGGACAATACCAGCTGGTTTCGCCGGATATTGCTACCTGTGAGGATTGCCGGAGAGAGTTGCTCTGCCCGGCTGACCGCCGCTATCGCTACCCGTTCACCAACTGCACTAATTGCGGCCCTCGTTTTACTATCATCGAGGATATTCCCTATGATCGTGCCAGGACGACTATGCGCCAATTTAAGATGTGTCCCCGGTGTCAGCAAGAGTACGATGATCCGCTCAACCGGCGCTTTCATGCCCAGCCTAATGCCTGTCCCGATTGTGGGCCTAATTTGGAGATAGTTGATGGTGACGGTTGCCGTGTTGTTGCCGATGATGTCGTCAGGGCGGCCGGAAAATTCCTAAAACAGGGGAAAATACTGGCCATCCGCGGGTTGGGCGGCTTTCAGCTTGCCTGTGATGCTACTAATAGAGATGCGGTAGACCTGTTGAGAACGCGGAAGAAGCGGGTCGCCAAACCTTTTGCGGTTATGGTAGCTACTATGGAGGATGTGGCCAGACACTGTCTGTTATCGCCTGGGGAGAGCAGGCTGCTTGAGTCTCCCGAGTGCCCGATAGTACTGCTTAGATGGCGGCATAACTCATCCGATATCTGCCCTTCAGTAGCTCCCAACTTGAAATATGTCGGTATGATGCTTCCCTACACACCGCTGCACCATCTCTTGCTCAATGAGACCGGTCTGCCGTTGGTGATGACCAGCGGCAATTTAAGTGAAGAACCTATTGCTAAGGATAACGGTGAGGCCTTAACAAGGCTTAAGGGGATTGCCGATTATTTCCTGCTTCACAACCGGGATATCTACTCGAGGTATGATGACAGCGTTTATTTCGTAGATGAGATTCCCCGGCCGATACGGCGGGCTCGCGGCTATGCCCCCTATCCTATCTTTCTCTCCTTCAAATCAGAGCAGGTCCTTGCCTGTGGCGCCGAGGAAAAGAACACCTTCTGTCTGACCAAGGATGAACATGCTTTCTTGAGCCAGCATATCGGCGATATGGAGAATGAGGAGACTCTGCAGCATTTCGAGAATACCATTAAGCTCTACAAGGGGTTGTTTCGCATTGAGCCCCGGGTGATCGCCTGCGATATGCACCCCGAATATCTCAGCACCAAGTATGCCCGGCAAATTGGTGCAGAACATGGGTTGAGTCTGGTTCCGGTTCAGCACCATCATGCCCATATCGCAAGCTGTCTGGCAGAAAACAGGGTGAACAGACCGGTTATCGGAGTGGCCCTTGATGGTACCGGGTACGGGAGCGATGGCACAATCTGGGGTGGGGAGTTCCTGCTTGCTGACTTGCATTCCTTTCGAAGAATGGGACACCTGGAGTATGTACCCCTGCCGGGAGGTGCCGCTGCTATTAAAAAACCTTATCGTATGGCCTTAAGTTACCTTTATACCCTGCTTGGTAAAGATTTTCCGTTAGCCGGTCTCCCTTTGGCCGTCCTTGATCCTGGTGAGGTTGAAGTAGTTAGTAAGCAACTTGAGCGGAGGGTAAATTCCCCGTTTACCTCGAGCGCCGGGCGGCTTTTCGATGCTGTTTCGGCTCTGGTCGGGGTGAGGGGGAAAATAGATTATGAGGCGCAGGCGGCGATTGAGCTCGAGATGGCTGCTCCCGATAATGTGGAGGATTTTGAGAATGAGTCATACCCCTTTGCTATCGTTGAAGAGCAGGGAGTAAGGGTGGTAAAATTATCTGGTGTTATTTCAGCGGTAGCCCGGGATGTCAGGGCAGGGGTTCCGGCCCCGAGAATATCTGCCAGATTCCATCATACCGTCGCTCAAATTATCACCCGGATGTGCCGGGTCATTGCCGAAGCAAGTAGTATTAATGAAGTGGCGTTGAGCGGTGGTGTTTTCCAGAACCGTCTTCTGCTAAAGCTGGCTACCTCGGCTTTAAAGAGAGGGGGCTTTAGTGTTCTTACTCACCAACTGGTACCCTGTAATGATGGTGGGGTTGCTCTGGGACAGGCTGTGATTGCCAATTTTGCTGTTAAGGAAGGGTTATGTGTCTAGCGATACCGGCACTTATCAAATCCGTTGATGGTATGGAAGCCGAAGCGGAAATAGGCGGGATAAGCCGCCGCATCAGCTTGCAGTTGACTCCGGAGGCCAGGGTGGGTGACTATGCTATAGTCCACACCGGCTATGCCATCAGCATTATGGATCAGAAAGAAGCTGAGGAGACGCTAAGGATTTTGGATGAGATGGCCCGTCTTGTCGAGGAGTCGGGTTGAGATTCATTAGTGAATTTCGCAGCAGCAAGTTGGCCGCGGGGGTGCTTTCACAGATACGGCGTCGGTCGCGGACCCCGGCCCGTCTTATGGAGTTCTGTGGCGGCCATACGGTGGCCATTTTTAAGCACGGTATCCGTCAGATGCTTCCGTCTACTCTGGAGATGGTCTCCGGTCCCGGCTGTCCTGTCTGTGTGACTGCTAATGCTGATATTGACAGGTCGATCGCCCTATCGCAGATTCCCGGTGTAATCATTACTACCTTCGGCGATATGCTGAAGGTTCCGGGAAGCCGCTCGAGTTTGCAGGAATCTAAAGCCGGTGGTGCCGATGTCCGTATGGTCTATTCCACCATGGATGCCGTTAAGATAGCCAGTGACAATACCGACAAATCCGTCATATTCCTCGGTATCGGTTTTGAGACTACCGCCCCGACTGTCGCCGCCTCTGTTATCCAGGCTAAGGCAAAAGGGATAGAAAACTATTACGTCCTTTCTTTAAATAAGCTCTGTC
>JAQTTS010000084.1 GCA_028710655.1 Dehalococcoidales bacterium | reverse complement strand
TTTTCAGCTTCCTGAAGTCACGAAAGATCGGCTCGCTTCACGAGGTTGACAAACAGGTCATCCGCAACTATCTCTCCTACCTTCTTGAGCATGGCTTTGTTAAGGTCAGTATCGCCCGTAAGCTCTCGGCAATCCGCTCCTTCTATCGCTACCTGATGCGAGAAGAGATAGTTGCTACCAGTCCGGTTGCCGATACCTCTTCTCCCAAGCTGGACAAGCGGCTGCCTGGCTTCCTGAGTCAGAAAGAGGTGCTTGAGCTCCTCAACGCTCCTGACCTGTCCACGCCGCAGGGACAGCGTGACCGGGCCCTACTGGAATTGCTCTACGCTTCTGGTTTGAGGGTAAGCGAGCTGGTAAGCCTGGATATTGATAAGGTTAACCTTGATACCAATGAAATCAGGGTCCGGGGCAAAGGCTATCGAGAGCGGGTGGTGTTGATGGGTAAGCCAGCCGCAGCAGCCATTTTTAGCTACATAAACCAGGGCAGGATCAGGCTGCTGGGCAGGAAAGTCACCCCGGCCCTGTTCATTAACCGCAGCGGCAGGCGCCTGGTAGAACGGAGGGTGCAGAAGATAGTGGAGAAATGCTCCGCTGCTGCCGGCATCAACAGGCGGGTCCATCCCCATATGCTGCGCCATTCCTTCGCCACTCACCTCCTCGACGGTGGGGCTGACTTGAGAGTGGTACAGCAGCTTCTGGGACATGCCGACCTGTCCACTACCCAGATCTATACCCATGTCACCAAGAGTCAGGCAAGAAAGGTATACCTCTCCGCCCATCCCATGGCAGGAGGAAAGCAGGATAATGGGCTGGAAGGATAGAATTAACCGGCTGCTACAGAGTTTCGCCGACCAGGAGATTGATGCTATCTTGATCTCCCAGCCGGAGAACCGGTACTACCTGTCCGGTTTTAGCGGCTCCGACGGCTACCTCTTGATAACACCCCGGAAGCAGGTCTTGGCCACCGACTTTCGCTACCTGGAACAGGCGCAAAGGCAGTCGCCCGGCTTTCAAATCTTCAGGACAAGCGGCCCCGCGGAGAACTGGTTCCCTGAGCTGGTGGATGAGCCGGGCATTAACCGGCTGGGGTTTGAAAGCAGGCACGTCACCTTTTATCATTACCGGGAGTTATCTGATATAATAAAGACAAAGAAGCTTTCCTTCAGGCTTGTCCCTGTCGATGGGCTTATCGAGTCGCTCCGGGTGATCAAAGAACCTGAGGAAATTGAGTTGATAGTACGGGCAGCGGCAATCAGCGATGCTGCCTTTTCTTATGCCGCCAGTATCATCAGTAACGGCATTAGCGAGCAGGATCTGGCCTGGGCGATAGAAAGGTTTATGCGGGAAAAGGGTAGCGAGCCCATTCCCTTCAGCGTTATTATCGGCTCAGGTGATAATTCAGCGCTACCCCATATCAGTCCCTCGCCACGTACTATACATTCCGGAGAGCCGATAATAATGGACTTCGGAGCCAGGATCGGCGGCTACTCCAGTGATCTCAGCCGCACCATTTGCATCGGCGGCCGGGACGAGACCTTTCGCAAGGTATATGATACTGTCCTGGGGGCGCAGTTAACCGCAATCGCGATGATCAAGGGAGGGATGAGCGGAGAGGAGGCGGACAATATGGCGAGGATCGTCATAGAAGAGGCTGGCTACGGTGAAGCTTTCGGCCATGCCCTGGGTCACGGTATAGGATTGGCGCCGCATGAGGCACCGCGCCTCGGTCATGGCAGCACTGGGTCGCTAACCAACGGCATGGTATTTACTATTGAACCCGGAATTTATATCCCGGGCTGGGGCGGCGTCAGGATTGAGGATACCGTAGTAATGGAAGATAACAAAGTCAGGGTGATTTCAAGAGCCGAAAAGATGGGAGTCTAGGATGTTAAATTCCAGCGAGCTGAGAAAAGGGGTCACTATCGAGTTAGATGACAAACTGTACCAGGTTATCGAATACCAGCACATCAAGATGAAGCGGACGGCCCTGGCTAAGGTTAAACTCCGCGATATCCGGGACGGTCACACTATTGAGCGGAGCTTTCAAAACACGGAGAAATTTGTGCGCGCCCGGCTTGATTACCGCCTGATGCAGTACCTCTACAATGACGGCGGGCTGTACTATTTTATGGATGAGAAGGACTTCGAGCAGACATCACTGGACAGTAGCCAACTGGGTGACGCCGTCAACTATCTGAAGGAAGGGATGTCCCTGGAGATATCAAGCTACAAGGGTGAACTGCTGGGGGTGGAGATACCGATTACCGTTGAACTCGAGGTTACCAAGAGCGAGCCCGGATTCAGGGGAGACACCGCTACCGCCGTCACTAAACCGGCCACCCTCGAGACCGGCGTCACCATAGAGGTCCCACTTTTTGTCAACCAGGGGGATATTGTCAAGGTTGATACCCGCACCGGCAGCTATCTGGAGAGGGTGAACTGAAATTGCTTAAGGCCGACCTCCATATCCACACCGAGTATTCGCCTGACTGTAATACGCCGTTAGCCAGGATTATCGACCGCTGCCTTGAGGTCGGCATCAACTGTATCGCCATATCCGACCATAATACCATCGAAGGTGCTCTGAAGATGCAGGATATCGCCCCCTTCACGGTAATCGTTGCCGAGGAGATATTGACCCCGCACGGTGAGATTATGGGTATGTTCCTCAAGGAAAGTATACCCGGCGGCCTGTCGGTTGCCGAGACAATATCCCGTATCAGGACTCAGGACGGACTGGTAGCCATCCCGCACCCGTTCGATAGATTTCGTCAGTCCGCACTGAACACTGGCATCACCAGAAGTCTGGCAGAGCAAGGAGAGATAAACGTGGTTGAAGTGTTTAACTCCAGGACGCCTCTCTACCGCTCGTCAGCCAGAGCGGAGAGCTTTGCCAGGAAGTACGGCATTCCGGGAAGCGCCGGCAGCGATGCTCACACTAGCCAGGCGATAGGCGACGCTTATGTCGAGATGCCGGAGTTTAGCGGCTGTCAGGATTTCCTTAGCGCCCTGGCCGGAGGCACGGTCTTCGGGCACAGGACCAATCCATTCGTCCACATTAACAGCGTCCTGGCCAGGCTGAAGAGCAAGCTCTAAGCTGGCGAAAAACCCGCCGGCCGGTACTTTCAGAATGGCTTACCATAAGCCGTATCGCAAGAGCGACAGCTACTTTTTAGCGCCGGACTTATCCTCAGCCGGCTTGCGCAGTACCTCGTCGATAATGCCGTACTCTACCGCCTGCTCCGGGTTGAGGTAAAAGTCACGGTCGGTATCGTGGACAATCTTCTCCATTGTCTGGCCGGTATGTTTGACCAGAATGCCGCGAATTATGTCCTGAATCCGCATAATCTCGCGGGCGGCGATTTCGATATCGGCGGCCTGTCCCTGAGCACCACCAAAGGCCTGGTGCATATGTATCGTGGCGTTGGGCAGGGCGAAACGCTTGCCCTTCGTTCCGGCGCATAGGAGGACTGTCCCCATACTTGCCGCCAGCCCGACACAGATAGTAGAGACATCGGGACGGATAAGCTGCATGGTATCATAAACCGCCAGACCGGCGCTGATAATACCACCAGGACTGTGAATGTAGAGGCTGATGTCCTTGTCGGGGTCTTCCCGCTCCAGATAGAGAAGCTGGGCAACGATAACATTAGCTACCTGGTCATTAATCGGCGTACCCAGTATAATAATACGCTCTTTCAACAAAAGGGAGTAGATGTCAAAAGCACGCTCGCCTCTGGCCCCACTCTCAATCACCATCGGAATAACATTCTCCGGTCTGGTGTTCATAGCTTTTCCTCCTTTGCCTCTTTTTCAATATTCACTTTACTATCGCCCTTCGTCCCCGCAGCTATCTCCACCAACCGCCTCACCGTTTTTCGCCCTATCAGTACATCCAGAATCGACCTGCGGGACTGTGGCGTATTGAGAAATGTCCTCAGTTCATCCTGTCTCTCCGGAGCAGCATCCTTGATCATGTCCTCAATCTCAGCGTCTACCTCGGATTCATCAACCTCAATTTTCTCTTCCTGGCTGATTTTACCCAGCACCAGCGATTGGATGACCCGCTTGGTAGCCGGGGTGCGTAGGTCTTCCCGCAGCTTTTGCTCGGTCTTATTAATGGCAGCCAGGTAGCTGTCCAGGTCGTGGCCACTCGCCTGCCAGCGCCTCAGCTGCTGTTCAAGAAGCTGGTCGATCTCCATCTCCACCAAAAATGGAGGAAACTCCGCCTCGGCCTGGTCAACCGCCGCCTCGATAACCCTTTCCTCAAGGTCCGCCCGGGCTTTTGCCTCAGCCGCCTGCCTTAAGCCATCCGAAATGTGTTCCTTAAGCTTCTCTAGGGTATCAAAAATATGGTCCACCCCCCTGGCGAATTCATCATTCAGCTCGGGGAGTCTCTCCTGCTTTACCTCACCGACCTTGACCTTAAACCGTGCCTCTTTATCAGCCAGCTCGCTTTTGGGAAAGTCCCGGGGAATCTGGAGACTAAATTCCTTTTCCTCATTCCTGACCATCCCTGATATCTGCCCGGCGAATCCGGGTAACGGTAAGGGCTGGTCTCTTAAGACCTGGTACTGGACCCCCTTTCGATTTATGAACGGCTTCCCGTCAGCAGTGCTCTCAATATCCAGGACGACCATGTCGTTATCTTCCACAGGCCGCTCTACCGGATCCCAGGTAGCCTGCTCATGGCGTATGCGCTCAATGACAGCGTTAACGTTGTCCTCACTAATCTTCACCGGTTCAGGGCTCATGCTGATCTGGCGATAATCGCCGAGTGTAATCACCGGCGGAAGCGGTACAATCGCCTTAAAAGCCAGGGGGTCTGTCCGGGTAATCTCAACGGAGGGGCGGGCAAACGCCTCGATTTTTTGCTCCTTGATCGCATTCTCGCAGGCCTCGGGGATGAGGTTAGTTATGGCCTCTTTAAGAAGGCTTTCCCTACCGATGTAGCGCTCCAGCATTACTCTGGGCGTTTTCCCTCTGCGAAAGCCGGGAACATCGGTCTTCTTCACCAGGCGGTGATAGGCTTCTTCCAGAGACCCTTCTACCTCAGACGGTTCCATCTCAACGGTAAGAAACACCTGGCTGTTTTCAGTCTTCTCGTTGGTTACCTTCATTCTTCCTCCTCCCGCAGTCGCAGGTGTAGTTGAGACAGCTGCTCCTCAGTAACCGGTGAAGGAGCATTGAAGGTTAAATCAAGAGCCTCCTGGGTCTTGGGGAAGGCGATCACCTCACGAATAGTCTTTTCTCCTGCCAGCAGCATCACCAGGCGGTCAATGCCGAGCGCTATACCGCCGTGGGGCGGAGCGCCATAGTCAAATGCCTCCAGCATATGCCCGAAAAGCTGGTTGATTTCATCATCATTGTAACCCAGCAGCCGGAATACTTTTCTCTGTAGATCGCTTTGGTAGATCCGCAGGCTGCCGCCGCCGATTTCATACCCGTTGCAGACAATATCATAGTGCCTGCCCCTCGCCTTTTCCGGAGCGCTTCCCAGCAGCGGCATATCCTCAGCCCTCGGTGCTGTAAACGGGTGGTGTTCGGCTTCCCACCGCTCCAGTTTTTTATCCCGGTGCAGCAGGGGAAAATCAATAACACAGGCAAAGGCAAGGAGATTGGGATCAGCCAGTTTCAGCCGCCGCCCCATCTCCTGACGCAGCTCGCCCAGGGCAGCACCGACCATATCACCGTCGCCGGCGATGATCAGTAAGAGGTCTCCCGGGGCAGCACCCAGACGGGATGCTATCTGCTTAATCTGGTCTAGAGTAAGGAATTTCGCCGCTACCGACTTTATCGTATCCAGAGTTGAATCGCCCAGGCTGCCGCCGGGGGCACCCAGTGCGATGGTGACCACACCTCCGGCACCGAGGCTACGCACCAGTTTGTTCAGCTCATCAAGCTGGCTGCGCGAGTAGTCGGCGCAGCCCGGGGCAGTGATACCTTTTACCTTACCCCCGTTATCGATTACCGAACGGAAAATGGCAAACTCAGTCTCCGCGGCAATATCAGTAAGGTCGGCTATCTTCAGGCCAAAACGTAAGTCAGGCTTGTCTGTACCGTAGCGTTCCATGGCCTCGGTATATCTAATGCGGGGGAAAGGTCTGATCACCCGCATCTGGGGCCGGACTGTCTCTACCATTAAGACGAAGAGTTGCTCAAACATGCTGAGGATATCCTCTTCCTCAACAAAGCTCATCTCAAGATCGAGCTGGGTGAACTCGGGTTGGCGGTCGGCACGGGTGTCCTCATCACGGAAGCACTTGGCTATCTGGAAGTACTTCTCCAGGCCGGCTACCATCAGCAGCTGTTTCATCTGCTGCGGAGACTGGGGCAGCGCATAGAACTTCCCGGCGTGGAGCCGGCTGGGTACCAAATAGTCCCGGGCTCCCTCCGGAGTGCTCTTAATCAGTATCGGTGTTTCTACTTCGATAAAGCCCCTGTAGTCAAGGAAATCACGAATAAACTTCACCACTTTGTAGCGGAGGATCAGGTTCTCTCTCATCCGCGTCCGGCGGATATCAAGGTAACGGTACCTTAAGCGGAGGCTCTCTTCGACCTCAATATCCTCATTGATATAGAAGGGCGGCGTCTTCGACGAATTGAGTATCTCGGCACTATCGGCGACAACCTCAATTTCACCGGTGGCCAGCCTGGTATTTTCCGTACCCGGCGGACGGGCAGCAACCCTACCCCTTACTCTGACAACATATTCGCTTCGCATCCCGTTGGCTACTTGATGGCACTGTCTGGCTATCTCCGGGTTGAAGGCTATCTGGGTAATACCCTCTCTATCACGCAGGTCGATGAATATCAGCCCGCCATGGTCCCGGCGCCGGTCAACCCAACCGGCCAGGGTTACCTCGCTGCCAATATGCTTCTTGCTTAGTTCTCCACAGCTGTGAGTTTTTAACAAAGCGCCCCTCTACCCAAATATTTACCTCGCTGATTATATCTCATAACCGTGACGCTCTTCAAACACGCGTGCCGGTCCGGCAGGTTGATAACGGCGATAACATGACAAAAGGGAATACCGGAAAATTCTGACGCAACAGTTAAGGAAGAAGCGGTAGAGAGAACACTGGCTGGTCCGCTCTACATACGACGTACTGCCGGCTTGACCCGCTGTGCCTCAAGGAGCACGTTGGCGATAAAGTCCAGAGGAACCTTACTCAGCTTGGCTATCCGCATCACCGATTCTTGCAGGATGCTATTCAGGTGCCATGACTCTTTACACCTGGCGAGCAGGGTGGTGAAAGCGCTCTGTAGCTCTCCGATTGAGGCATCCCCCTCATGAAGCTCCAGGCACTGTTCACAGTCAGCAGCAACATCAATAAAGTCCCGCAGACTGTCCTGAAGCAACTCTCCCTCTCGGGCAAGAAACTTCTTGGCGAGCTCAAGCCGTTCTTTGTTGACCTTCAGGCTGTAGACGATCAGTTCGCCCATGATTTCTCCAGGTTAAACAACCCGTTTAATATTATGGTACAAAAAGACGGTCTTTTTGTCAATCCGCATATCGGACTATATCAAAATTTGCACTAAAACCCAATGTTTGCTAAACTCCCATAGTATATGGTATGGGCCGCTAGCTCAACTGGCAGAGCAGCTGACTCTTAATCAGCAGGTTACAGGTTCGATTCCTGTGCGGCTCACCAGGTTTGATCGCTAAAGGGCCTCTTAGGTAGTTCTCACTTGAGGGGCCTTTCAAATCAATAAGTCCCCGATACTAATTACTTAAGCCATCAGGCTAAAAAGAAGAGCCCCCCGGGATTCCCGGGGGGCTCTATTAGTTTCTGGAGTCGAAGTCAGGAAGGGTCAAGAGTTAGGATGACTTCCTGCCCCGAACAATCAGGACAATGACCACCACGATCAAGGCAATGCCGATCGCAATCACAACATACATCCAGGTTGGAGTTACCTGCTGGACCGGAGGAATGTTGATTTCCGGTGGCGGTGTTGGCTGTACCGGCTCAGGAACAATCTCCTCGGCCGCGATGGCGAAGGTGCCGACATCGCTCTGGCTCATCATGGTGCCGTCTTTCCAGGCGGTTACCTGCCAGTAGTAGGTGGTCTCGTAGTCCAGGGTGCCCGAGTAGGAGTAGGCGGTACCGGTGACGTCAGCACTGGCCAGGGCGCCGGAGAGGTCGGGGCTGGCGGAGAGTACGAAGCTGTAGGTGGTGGCGTCGTAGACGCTGGTCCAGGAGAAGCCGACCCCGGTGCGCTGGGCGATGACATCACCCTGTTCGGGGGCGATCAGCTGGACCGCGTTAGCCGAAGAGGCCTCGACGGTGAAGCTCCAGGTCTCGGACCAGGGGCTGTGGACGCACTCGTCGGTCTCGGTGTTGGCCTCTCTAACGTGCCAGGTGTAGGTGCGGCCGCATTCAAGTGCCGACTGGTAACCATCGGTGCATTC
>JAQTTS010000083.1 GCA_028710655.1 Dehalococcoidales bacterium | reverse complement strand
CACCCACACCCCTTCCCCACGGCCCAAGACTATCACTCCTCCGGTACCGTTGCCTCCCGCACCCAAGCACATTTCCTCCACCCCCACTCCCCTCGATATCGCCAAAACTTCCCCCCTAGCCCAAAGACCAACCCTTCCCTCGCTTCCTGCTACCCCCTCATATCTTCCCCCTCCCGCCATCATCAGCTCCATCACCCCTCCCACCTCGCTTACCTCCTCGCCTCCTACCGCTACTTCTCTGTTTGCCCTCTCAAGCCTAATATCTGTCGGTCAGGCCATCATCGCTGTCATTGCCCTCATAGGGGTCATCACCATTCTCTCTCTTGCCAAAGGCCAAAACCCCCTTAACAGAGGTGCTTCCCAACTTACCGGCAGCGATGAAATCCTCGAACAAATTTTAGGCGCCCAATCGTCCGAATTTCCTAAATTAGCAGTCAACATTGAGGGTATCTTTAACCAAAATGCATTTTTCCGCCAAAATATCGCCGTTGATAACGACGCGCTCATCACCGCCAACGTTTCTCTAGGCGGCCAACTTGCCTACACCGCCGGCCCCTCCCTTTCCGCCACCGACACCAATCTCATCTCTTCGGGCGGTATCTACGTCGGCGACACCTCCACTTTTGGCATCTCCAATATAGGTGCTGCCTCTTTCTTTACCGCCACCACTGGCGCCCTCACCTCTACCGGCACCACCGCGCTGGGTGATGGTGGTGATCCCATCACCCTTAACGGTCAAACCGTCTCACTCACTGCCGGCCAGACTCTCATCCTCTCAGCTGATCAAACAGGTTCAAACTACATCTATTTAGACGCTGAAGTCGACGAACCTGCCCTCTTCTTTACGTCATCCGACACCAATAACCCCGGAGTCAGGGTCAACCCAGACACCAACCAACTCGAATACCGCAACCAAAATTCCACCACTTGGATCCCACTCGACTCCTTGAACGACAGTGTCACCGTCCCGCCACAGCTCCTCACCGACGGTGGCACCTACCTCTACCCCACCGGCCGCGAATCGTTCCGTATCTACGACAGCACCGGTACCGACTACATCGATATTGCCCACAATGGTACCAATGTCCTCATCACCACCAACGGCACATCTGCTATATCATTCGATAACAATGTGAATATTAGTGGTACACTCACTGTCCCTACCATCAACGCCACCTCCATAAACTCTTCCACTCTCACCTCCAACTCCATCATCGTCCCCGACGGCGGCCTCCTCGATCTCTCGGCCATTGCCCACGACGACACCGCCTCTCAAGGTTTGCGCTTGCCCATATCCACCGCTCTCTCTCCGCCCTCGGGTGGAGCCGGTTATATTGCTTGGGACTCGGCCAACAGCCGAGTTGTTACGTTTAACGGCACAAACTGGACCAATATTTCCGGCGCCTCTACCACCCTCCAAGAAGCCTACGAAGCCGGCAACACCATTCAACTTTCCGCCCCCGAAGGAAACCTCCAGATATCCAACGATTCTGGTGACCAAATTTTGTTTTTAGACGAGGCCACCGGCTACATAGGTATCGGCGATATCACCCCGGCCTCATTATTCTCTGTCGGCTCGGGCGACCTCTTTCAAATTAACAATTCCGGAAACATCATCGCCATCGGTGGCACCGCCAGCAATTTAAGCTTCTCAGGCGGCAATCTCTCTCTCGCCTCAAGCGGCAATCTGCTCTTCGACGACGCCACCATGCTCGCTCCCGTCCCCCTCACCCTCACCGACACCGCCCTCAACCCCTTTCTCACCCCCAGTATCATCGATGCCATCAACGACATATATGATATCGCCTTTGCCGCTTCCAACAACTCACCCTTCACCCGGCTAAACGGCTCCATCGTTCCCTATAATGCCTGGGAATCACTCATTTTGGGCAGCAATGCTACCCCCTCCGCCACCTTCCACGTCAACGCCCTCACCGGTGATCTCACTCTTGGTGGTTACTTGCTAACTGACAGCCTATATCTTCGTGACTCAGCTCAAGACAATACCCTCCAAATCCTTACCTCCCAAGACCTAACCCTCGATCACACCCTCACCTTAAACGTCAACGACGGCGACCGTATTCTCTCGCTCTATGAAGACTTCACCGTAGGCGACGGCTTCTCGGGCACCCTCACCTACTCGGCCGCTGCCAAAACCTTAACCATTGCCGAATCAAGTACTATCGACCAAGAGCTCATCTCCACCGCCTCACCTTCGTGGTACGGAGCCACTCTAGGAAACATAACTATAGGCATCGCAGATGATCAAACCATCACCACCACTGCCGGCAATCTCATCCTCGACTCCGACGGTGGCCTCATCTCACTTACCGACGCCACCACCATCGAAGGCCTCCTCACCGTCAATAACAACGCCACCATCTCTGGCACTCTTGGCTTTGGACCCCTGCTGCAATCAGATGTCCCAACCTGCAGCCCCTCCACCGAAGGCACTATGTTCTACAATGCCGACACCCAGCAATACTACTACTGCAACGGCACAACTTGGCAATCGGTTGCCATGGGCGGGGCTACCCAATGGACCTTAAACACCACTCCAAACCCCGACGTCCTCCACCCCAACTTGGTTACCACCGACTTGGCTATCGGCGGTACCGACTCCTCTGCTCCTTTCTTTGTCTCGGCCGCAAGCGGCGATGTCACCGGCGGCACCTACAACAACCTCACCTTTACCCCTCCGGCCACCGGCGCTACCCTCACTCTGGCCGACGGTAAAACCTTCACCGTCAACAACACCCTCACCCTGTCCGCCACCGATTCCGACTCCTGGACCTTCCCCGCCGCCACCGCCGGTACTGGCACCGTCGTGGGAGTGGCCGAAGCCCAAACCCTCACCAATAAAACCTTAACCGACGCCACCAACATCTTAGGCGGCGTCACCATGACCCTTGGAGCCGACGCCCAAGGCGACATCTACTATAGAAACGCCTCCGGCCAACTCACCCGCTTAGGATTAGGTGGTGAAGGCTACGTCCTCACCGCCTCCTCCGGCTTACCCACTTGGACCGCTTCCTCGGTCATCAACTACTTTAGCCAAGTCGACAATCTCATTTACCCCACTGAATACTGGACCGATTCCCTGGCTCTGGGTGGTACCTCCACTGCTTCTGCCACCTTCTATGCCGAGGGGGAAACAGGTAACGTCGTCTCCACCGGCACCCTTACTGCCGATTCTCTCTTTATCAGGGATACCAATCAATCCAACACCTTAAACCTGGTCTGGAATGAAAACGATACTTCAGACTTAACTCTCAACCTGGCTCTAGGTGGTGCTTCCCGCTCTCTTACCTTAAATGAAGACTTGACTATTGGGGATGGATTCTCGGGTACCCTCACCTACTCAGCCTCAGGCAAGACCTTGACCGTTGCCGAATCTTCTACGATCGACCAAGAACTCCAAAGCACTACCGCTTCCCCCACTTGGTTAGGAGCCACCTTGGGTAACCTCCAAGTGGGTGTGACTGATAATCAAACCTTAGATACCACTTCAGGTGACTTGATCCTTGATTCTGCTTCCGGCCTCTTGGTCTTCAAAGACAATGCCCTGTTTGAAGGCTCGGCTACTATCTCGGGTACCCTTGCTCTGGCTTCAGGTGTTCCCGTCTCCTCTATCTTAGATAGTGTCACCGGCTCCTCGTCTACTACCCTTTTAACCGAGAATGCCATTGTCAACTATGTCTCGGCTCAAGTTGGCGGTGTCTCCTATTGGGGCCAAAGTGATAACTTGCTCTACCCGATGGAATACTGGACCGATTCCCTGGCTCTGGGTGGTACCTCCACTGCTTCTGCCACCTTCTATGCCGAGGGGGAAACAGGTAACGTCGTCTCCACCGGCACCCTTACTGCCGATTCTCTCTTTATCAGGGATACCAATCAATCCAACACCTTAAACCTGGTCTGGAATGAAAACGATACTTCAGACTTAACTCTCAACCTGGCTCTAGGTGGTGCTTCCCGCTCTCTTACCTTAAATGAAGACTTGACTATTGGGGATGGATTCTCGGGTACCCTCACCTACTCAGCCTCAGGCAAGACCTTGACCGTGGAAGATGATGCTGTAGTTAACCAGGATCTCACCACCGATGCCACCCCCACCTTTGGAAACCTGCTTCTAGATACTTCAGGAGAATTGAGGCTTACCGATGGTACCGGCTCCTACTACACCGGCTTTGTAGCCCCCGCTGATTTAGATGGCACTCAAAACTATGTCTACACCCTCCCCTCTTCCTTTCCTTTAGCCTCAGGCTATGTCCTCTCCGGTACCGATACGGGAGTCATATCCTGGGTTGATCCCACCACTCTTGGTACCAACTACTGGACCCTGGAAAACGAACAGCTCTACCCCAACAACGCTCTCTGGCATGATGTCTTGGTGGGAGGTACTTCGACTGCTTCTGCCACTATTGCCCTCCAGGCTGCTACCGGGGCCATTACCGCCAACCAACTCACCATCGATAACCTCTTCTTGGATGGCAATCTTCTTACTACCACCGCCGGCGACTTGGTATTAGATAGTGCTTCGGGTTTAATCTCCGCCAAAGATAATGTTTTGTTTGAAGGCTCGGCTACTATCTCCGGCCTCCTCTCTGCCCAAGGTGGGGTGACTCTCTCTTTGGGTACCCTTTTGGACCTCTCCGCCATCACCCATAACACCACCGACATCCAAGGCCTCAAACTGCCCCAAGGTTCATCCTTAACCGCCATTGCCGGGGGTTCTGAAGGCTACCTGGCCTACAACACCACCACCAAAGAGGTGATGGTCTTTAACGGTTCCACCTGGTCTAACATTTCCGGAGCCTCCACCACCCTCCAACAGGCCTACACCAACTCGACAGACCCCGAGATTACCTTAGATGATACAAGGGGAGCCCTAACCCTCCTCGATGCCGCCACTCCCTTGGGCGCTAACCTCTTTGAAGTCCAAAACAATGACCGAACCGAAACCTACTTTTCGGTAGATGCCTCCGGCCTCTACACCCTGGGTTCAGCCACCATCTCTGGCATGTTAACCCTAAGTGAGGGTGTCAGTGTCAACGATATTAGTAACGACACCACCCTCTCAGATGCTTCACAACTAGCCCTGGTCACCGAATATGCAGTCAAGAATTATGTCGATACCCAGATAAGTAACTCTACCTACTTTGCCCAATCGGATAACCTCATCTACCCTTCAGAGTACTGGGCCGATTCCCTGGCTCTAGGTGGTACCTCCACTGCTTCTGCCACCTTCTATGCCGAAGGGGAAACGGGTAATGTAATCTCCCAAGGGACAATGACTGCCGATTCCTTCTACCTTCGCGATACCAATCAATCCAACACCTTAAACCTGGTCTGGAATGAAGATGATACTTCAGACTTAACCCTTAATCTTCTCCTAGGTGGTGCCTCCCGCTCTCTGACCTTCAATGAAGACTTGACTATTGGGGATGGCTTCTCGGGTACTCTTACCTACTCTGCTTCAGGTAAGACCTTGACTGTGGCCGAATCTTCCACTATCGATCAAGAACTCCAAAGCACCACCGCCTCTCCCACTTGGTTAGGAGCGACCTTGGGTAACCTCCAAGTAGGTGTGACTGATGATCAAACCTTAGATACCACTTCAGGTGACTTGATCCTTGATTCTGCTTCCGGTCTCTTGGTCTTCAAAGACAATGCCATGTTTGAAGGTTCGGCTACCATCTCGGGTACTCTTACTCTGGCTTCAGGTGTTGGTGTCTCCTCTATCTTAGATAGTGTCACCGGCTCCTCATCTACCACCCTTTTAACCGAGAACGCCATTGTCAACTATGTCTCGGCTCAAGTGGGTGGTGTCTCCTACTGGGGCCAAAGTGATAACCTCATCTACCCTTCAGAGTACTGGGCCGATTCCCTGGCTCTAGGTGGTACCTCCACTGCTTCTGCCACCTTCTATGCCGAAGGGGAAACGGGTAATGTAATCTCCCAAGGGACAATGACTGCCGATTCCTTCTACCTTCGCGATACCAATCAATCCAACACCTTAAACCTGGTCTGGAATGAAGATGATACTTCAGACTTAACCCTTAATCTTCTCCTAGGTGGTGCCTCCCGCTCTCTGACCTTCAATGAAGACTTGACTATTGGGGATGGCTTCTCGGGTACTCTTACCTACTCTGCTTCAGGTAAGACCTTGACTGTGGAAGATGATGCTGTGGTTAACCAGGATCTCACTACCGATGCCACCCCCACCTTTGCCAATTTAATGCTTAATACTTCCGGGGAACTAAGGCTCACCGATGGTACCGGCTCCTACTACGCTGGTTTTAAAGCCCCTGCCGATTTAACCGGCACCCAAAACTACCTCTATACTCTCCCTGATGATTACGGTGGTGATGGTCAGGTATTAACCTCCAATAGTGCCGGTGTCTTGTCCTGGACCACCATCACTCCCGGTGACCCCTCACTCTGGCAAGTCAGCCAGGCCGCCCTCTCTCCGGCCATCTCCAGCTACGACCTTCTCGTCGGTGGCACCTCTACAGCTTCCGCCCTCTTCCGTGTCGCCGGCACCGAAATCGCCACAGGTTCTCTCATGGATATCACCTCCTCTACCATCACCACCGGCACCGTCGCCGACCTCTCCGCCTCCGCCCTTACCTCAGGCACTCTACTCAATCTCTCATCTACTTCCACGGCGCTGACTTCGGGTTCGCTCCTCTCTCTCGACTGGTCCCCCACCTCATGGGCTACGGCCTCGGGTGATCTCTTCTCTCTTAATTTAGGCACCTATGGTGATTTGACCGGCAATCTCTTCCGTATCAGCAACAAAGGTTCAGACGTCTTCAAAGTCTCAACCTCCCAAATCACCTCCAGCCTCCCCCACGCCTTTACTGCCGCTGGCGATGTCTCCTTAGCCTACGATCTCGTCTTCACCAATCAAACCATCGCCTCCATCAACTCGTACGGCCCACTTTCCATCGTCGCCGGTGAATCCTTCGAATCCAACAACCTCACCCTCACCAGCTATAACTCCGGCAACATCCTCCTCAATACGGGTGCTACTGCCGGAAAAGTAGGCATTGGCGCCGGCATCACTCCCCAAGGGTTATTCCATGTCTCCAACACCAGCACTTCCACCATGGGCAAAGCCCTAGCCATCTTCGATCAAGACGAAAGCCAACCTATCCTTACCGCCTCTGCCTCGGGCACTACCCGCATGGTCTTAACCCACGAAGGCAAGTTGGGTTTGGGCACCACCACCCCAGGCTCCATTCTCGACGTCACCCAAGCCTCCACGGCCACCGCCTCCGCTTTCATCGCCAACACCTATGATGTTGGCACCTCAGATGGCTCTGCTCTCGCCATTAAACTTGGTTCCGACGCCGACAACCCCGAAGCTACCGACCGCTTTGTCAACTTTATGCGGGGTGATGGTTTGATAGTCGGCAGCATTTCGGGTAACGGATCAGGCGCCATCACCTACAACTCCAACGGCGTTGACTTCGCTGAATACTTCAAAAAAGCTAACAGTAATGATTCCCTTCCCTCAGGCACTCTAGTCTGTCAGGGGGATGGCGGCGTCACAGCCTGCACCACTTCTTCCACCCAAATCATCGGTGTTGTTTCCTCCAATCCTGCCTTTGTTGGTGGCGGTGACCGTGCCGGCGACAATAACTACGTCCTTGTCGGCTTAGTCGGTCAAGTGCCTCTGCGCGTCTCAACAGAAAACGGCTCTATCGTCTCAGGCGATCCCCTCACCTTCTCGAGCCAAGCCGGCACTGCCGCCAAAGCCACCGCCGCCTCCCGCATCGTCGGGTATGCCCAAGCCCCCTTCACCAACGCCACCCCCGGCTCCATCCTCATCACCCTCTCCGTCGGCTGGCACGAACCTCAACCCATTTTAACTGCCGGTGGTGACCTAAACTTATCGGGTAATGCCAACATCCAAGGCACCCTCATGGTGGCCGGCCGCGACGTCTTGGCCGAACTCACCGACCTCGACATCCGCTTGGGTTCACTCTCCAATGACGTTTCTAACTTGTCGGCCACCCTCGATCAAACCTCCGGCCAAATCGCTGCCATCACTTCTCAACTCAATAACCTCTCTACTCAAACCTTAGGTGTCGGGGTTGCCGCCCCCGCCTCAGGCTCCGGAAAACTTGTGGATACGAGCTCTGGCGCCTATCTCTCCGAGTCCGGCATCTGGACCAACGTCTCCGACGCCGCCAAAAAGGCCAACTTCACCCCCCTCGACCAAGACCTTATCCTCGAAAAAATTAAAAACCTCCCCATCACCCGCTGGAACTATCTTACCGATTCAGCCGGAATCACCCATATCGGCCCAACCTCCCAAGACTTCTATTCGGCCTTCAGTGTCGGCGACAACAACACCACCATCTCCTCCCTCGATCCTGCTGGTGTCGCCTTAGTCGGCATCCAAGCCCTCGCTGCCAAACAATCCCATACCG
>JAQTTS010000082.1 GCA_028710655.1 Dehalococcoidales bacterium | reverse complement strand
TTTTCTTAAGAGTGGTCGCGGATTGATCATTCAGAGCCTGGGAGATTTGGAAAAATCGAGCAGGTAACGTGAATGCAAACCTTGAACCTTGTGTCTAATGTTAACATTTGTCAGGCATCAGTACAACCCACTAAACTTACTGCCCTATATTTTTTCAACAGGGCATTTTCATGTCATTCTGAATAACCCCAAATAACAGAATTGCATTTGCCCTGTCAGCCGGCTTAGGATGGATGTCAAAGACCCACTCTGAGGTGGGGCTCCAGCGACTTCGTTTACAGTTATGAGAATCGGGCAAGAAGAAATCCATTTGCCCATGCTCGTTTCGCACGTTACCTCAAAATCCGAATCTATTGACAAAGAATGGTACGTCTTTTAGTATTAGGTATATTCACCGGTTATCATCATCACCCACGATGATAATGTAACAAGAGAATATTAACGGGTCCAATCTACTTCTTCTATCGCAAGGCTAGCCCCGGAACATGCAGTCGTTCTCTACGCACATTGGATCGGCCTTTCTACCGTATGTCCCGGCACGGTTGTTCGATTCTATCGTAGCGATAAGGCATTGACTACATAAGGCTGCCGTCACCGGGTTATAGCCATGACATATATGGCTTTTAGGGGCGAAAGGCCCTAATCAGCATGGTCATCAATCGGCAAATCTTTTGCAGAGAACTGCGGCCAGGCGTTTGCACGAAGGAATTTTTGTTGGCAAGAAATGGCAGGCCGCAACTAAGGGGTTGAGATAATGGAAATCGAGTACGGCGCCACGGTAGTCGATAGCGAGGGTAAGGTGTTGGGGATAATAGACTATGTGATTCGCGATACCTGGTCTGGAGAGTTCAGGAAGTTCATAGTTCGCGCCAAACCACCGGCATCTGACTTCGCGTTTTCACCTGAAGATGTGGTTGAGGCGGATGGACACGAGGTCAAGCTAAAAATCCGTCCTGCATAGCTGGCGGCAAAACGGCTGTAAACAAAAGAGGACCTTAATGGGCAGCAAAGAGAATATAGGGTTCAGCGAGATAGTGATTACCGATGCGTCAACCAACAGGAAATGGGATGCCGTTGAGGTGACTCGTGGCGGCAGGCGAGTGGCGGTCATTCCAGAGGCCGCCAGGCTGAGGCGTGCTATGAAGCTGTCGCTGGAGGAGGTCGAAGAAATCCTGAACGACTTCGCGAAGATAGTTAAACGTGAACCGACAATCGATGAGACAGAGTTTTGGAAAGCTGTTCGTGACTTCAAGCGGAGCCATAAGAGGTCGTAAGAGACAGGCAGGAATTGTACATGGGTGTGCTTTCAGATTCGGAACGAAAAGCCATAACCAAAAGAATACGTGAGCAATACTTGGAAGACCTTAAGGCAGGAGTGCCTTCTGGAAGCATGCTGGTATGCCACTGCTGTGCACACACAAAGCCAGTTGGCCGGTGCAGCCCTTTACCAGAAGTACAGGCTGTGCAATGACTGCTCACTAAACTATGAGTTGGCGCGAGCGGAGGGCAGCGTTGAGTCAATAGAGGATTTTGTATCAGGCGACTGATGCGGGCCAGGAACTCTATACACGGGAGCGCTAGTAATGATTACCGTAACTGACAGGGCCGCGCAAGAATTACGGGACAAAGTCTTGCAGCGGTGTGTTGAAAACCGCATCGGTGTCAGGCTGTCTGTCAGCCATGGTGACCGCGGCCAGGTAGCGCTGAAAATCAGTATTGACAGGCAATACCAGGATGACACAGTGATAGATTTGGAGGACGTAAAGCTCTTTCTGGACCCGTATGCCGCTGCATATACACAGAAGAACATGCTGGATTGGTCGGATGGGCCTGCCAGAGGATTTCGTATGAGGACGGTTTCGGAATGAGGAGATGGCAGGATATTTGATTGGCACCATTACTAATAGAGGAGGTCAACGATGCTGACAGTAACTGAGAAAGCCAGGCAGGTGCTTAGAGGAAAGCTGCTGGAGTTCACAGACAACCCAGATGTAGGCCTGCGGCTGTCTCCCGGGACTTCCGCACATTCGGTCCTGGTTTTTAGCAGGGAGGAGCCCGGCGACCATGTAGTAATGCACGAGGGTGCAAAGGTGCTGTTGCTGGCGCCCGAGGTGAGGCTCCGTTTGGGTAACGTGACAATGGACGTTGAGGACACCCCTGGGGGATTCATGTTTTGTATGTCCCTGTTCGATGGAGGGAGAACCGGATCAAGCCCGATATCAGCGTAAGACCCGTATCTTGGCAGTGTTCGCTCTGGACCGCATACGGCTTCTGTTCAGTGATCAAAAAAGGACAGGTAAATGGCAACCAAAGGAAAGAAGAAGGCACTCAAACAATCAACTGCGTACCTGAGGAAAGGTCCGAAGAAATCCTCAGCGGGTAAAGAGAGGAAGTGATATCTATACACATCTGAGAAAATGAATTGGCCGCACATGAATTGGCCGCAAATGAATATAAACGAAGGCACGGAATTGGCAAAGGCAAAAGGGAAAAAAGAGAAACAAAAATTGAAAAAACAGGCTGGGGCCAAAAAGCAATCTGGCAGCAAGAAGAAGTAACGCAGGTCGAATCCTGCCGCAGATTATACCGAGTCTTCACAGCAGCGCGATGGAAGGCTGCATGGCTTCTGACCAATCTTGGCTGATCACCGGGCTAGAGTCTGTTATAGACTTACCAGGAGAAGAGGGAGAGCCTGGTGCAACATCAAGCAGGCAAAGGCAACCAGGTGCAGCCCCAATACCACTGCTGGCAACCTCTCATAGTCCCTGGCCAGTCTCCTGAATTTGGTCTTCCAGGCAAAGCTCCGTTCTACTACCCAGCGGCGGGGCAAGAGTACAAAGCCTCGTCTGGCTTCATGATGTTTGACCACCTCCAGGGTTATTCCATGCTTGTGCGTCGCCTCCACTGCCTGCTCTCCAGTGTAGCCCTGGTCTACATATGCCAGCTCCACATGGCCTCCTGTAACCTACTGTACCGTCTTTGCCAGTCTCTCAACCTTGGCCCGGTCCTGCTCATCCGCTGGCGTCACATGCAACGCCAGCAGGTGTCCCAGGGTGTCTACCGCCATATGCAGTTTAGACCCCTTTTTGCGCTTGTGGCCATCATAGCCAGCTCGCTGGCCGCTCTCAGGTGTAGATTGCAGCGTCTGGCTGTCCATAATGGCAGCCGTAGGCTGCTCCTTCCGGCCCTTGTCCAACGGCAGCAGCATCCTGAGGTCATGCACGATCGCCTCAAAGCATCCTGCCTGAAACCAACGTTGAGTCTGCTGGTACACCGCTGCCCAGGCAGGCAGGTCGTTGGGCATCATTCGCCAATGGGCGCCGGTCCGTACCAGCCAGCGCAAGGCATTGAAAACCTCGCGCAGGTAGTGCTGCCGTTGTGGGGCAGCGGGCGTCATCAGCGTAAGGTAAGGAACGACAAAGGCCCACTCTTCGTCGCTTACGTCGCTCGGGTATGGTTTTCTCTGTGTCATACATTAGCCTACCAATACCTTGCCCTTAGTTCATAACAAACTCTAATCCAAATGATGTGGTCGCCACACCTATGGACCCCGCCTGACGTTATCGCTTCTCGTAAGGGCTTTTTGGACCATCTCACTACGGCCCGACGAACGGAACTGGTTCGTCGCCTGCTTCGAGAACAATAGTCCGTCGCATATCAGGAACTTGCCGATCCACAACGACCTGATGATACCCAGGGCTTGAATCGGCGACTCGTATGGCGATCCCATCGCCAAGGGATGCAGGGTTATGCCCAGCATCGAGAGTGGTTGGGAAAAGCCCCACACCAGGATCAGCGAGGTCGCCAGGTCAAATGTCAGGAACTCCGCGTAGCGCTTTGACATCGGAAGCAGGACGAAGAACGGCAGCAGCATCAGATTCGTCTGAGGGGTGGAAACGTAGGCGCTAAACAGCCAGGCGAAGGAAAACAGCGACGCCAGGAGTACGACATGAACCGCCAACTCATGAGAAGACGCAGCGTTGTTTGCCGGTACTTTCCGGAGCCGCAAGCCCTTTATGGCTATGGCAATCGAAAGTAGCGCAAAGACCACCGGAAACAGGATGCGACGCAGGGGATTGAAGCTGTTCATGAAGGCCAGCATCCAGCTGCCTTCGGCATACCAGCCTCCGTGATAGGCAACAAACTCGGAGATGAATTCTGGATTCAAGACATAGACAGGGACATAGATGACGCAGAGCGCGGCGAGGGCCCCAAGGATGAACCTTGCGGCATCACGCTTGTCTCTGGCGGCCAGCACCATTCCCAGGGCAGGTGCCGCGGTCATCAGGTTGGCAGCGGCGGAGAACCCCAGCAGTGCGCCGCTCACCCACCTGCTTCCCTGTAGGAACTTGCGCAGACCAAG
Source organism: Dehalococcoidales bacterium (assembly GCA_028710655.1). Next base: position 4,104 of record JAQTTS010000082.1, on the reverse strand, counting down.
GAGCATGAAGAACACGCCGATGATGTACCAGTTGGTCAGCACCATGAAGGCGAGGCTCGGCGTGACTACGAAATAGAGCAGCATCCTCTTTCTGATCGACCCCATCCCCAGGATATCCGCAATCTTGAACAACTCACGAATTGAAAGAAAGGTCGGAATGAGCAAGAACAGTGCTGTCCACAGGTAGTAGTTTGACAGCAGGCCGTAGGCTGCCGAGAATGGAGCGCAGCGCCCGAGCATACCCATCAGGTAAATGAAGATCCCCGTGAGCACCGGATACTCCACGAAAACATCGATATATGGGAAGGCGGTAGTGTACGCTCCATCCTGAGAGAACCGGTTTTGGAATACGGATACTATATCGCTGTAGAGGTGGCCGCCGCCATAGGGGATATGAGCCCACACCCCGAAGAGGTAGACTGTGCCGGCAGCAAGGTAGACCCAGGTCCGGGGATCGACTCCGGCCGACCTCTTCCGAAGAGAGCAGAATAAAGACTCGTGCACCAACAAGCCAACACCGGTGCACAAAGGGCTCTTCCGCACTCCTGGTGAGAGGTGTTTTAGTCCCGGCGGTGACAACAGGCAGGGCCAGGTCATCCTACACCAGGCCACTGCAGTCTGGACCTTCGATTAGAGGAAGCCTCCCTGCGTAGTGAGGCTTCCTCTTCCGCCGTTCTCCGAAGCAAGAGCCGCCCGCATTGCAGACAGGCGGGCTCGCAGACGCTGCTTCCCCTGTCCAGGTACAGGTCCCCTCCGCAAGAAGGGCAGCCTTTGAGGAGCCATGAACCGTTCATCTCTGGCATACCTTTCTGGTCTCTTATGGTCATCTGCTCTATGAAGCTACGCGTTTGAGAGGGGAATGCAGTCCTCCCCTCTCAAACGCTAGCGCTGGAGTTCAATGCGCCACTGTGGCGGGATTAGCTGACCGTCAGGGTAACTGCCGGGCTACTGGTCCCCGACAACGACGCAGTTATCTCGGCACTTCCCTCCGCCACAGCGGTAACCAGGCCCGATGCGGATACAGTAGCCACGGCAGTATCAGAACTGGTCCAGTTTGCCTCCGTGGTGATGTCTTTGGTGGAATCATCGGAGTAGGTCCCGGTAGCAGTGAGTTGCTGTGTGGCACCAACTGTCAACTCCTCCAACGACTGGGGGGCCAGCTCGATAGAGGACAGCGTAGGTACGGGCATTACCGTCAATGCCACCTCCGGGCTGGTCACATCAGACAGCGTGGCTGTTATGTTGGTGGTTCCTTCAGCCACACCAGCTGCCAGTCCGGTAGCTGAGATGGTGGCTACTGCAGTGTCAGAACTGGCCCAGCTTACCTCCGTGGTGATGTCCTTGGTGGAGCTGTCCGAGTAGGTTCCAATTACTGTGAACTGCTGTGTGGCGCCGACCGCCACCCTATCCGGAGACTTTGGTGTCACTGCGATGGAAGTCAGTGTTGGCTGGGATGGTAATACGGTGGTTGTCGTGGTCTCGGTGGTGGTCACGGTTGACGTCACCGTTGTGCCGCATGCTGCCATGGCGGTGACCAATATTACCGTTGCAGCCAGTGCCAAACCAAGTCGGGCCGCGTGTTTCAGTTTGGATTTCATACAGTACTCCTTATCTGGTTTTTCATGTTGACTTCTGTGATGATTGGGTTGCCTGGCCCGAGCCGTTCACGGCTCTATTACTGGTCAGAATATGTCGAAATGGCGCCTCCTTCCTTCGCCAGAGGTTGACAGCTTAGGCTATCTGTTAAAATGAAAATGTGCTAGGCTGACCCCCTGGCATGCAGGAGACCCAGTGTGCTTGACGGCTAAAGAGTCTCCAGCTTTTATGTTCAGGAATCACCCCGGTCCCAATTTCGGGTCCGGGCTTGGTCTGAGATCGCGGTAGTTGATCTGCTGTTTATGCTCTATAAATCACTCCCCTTCCTTATTGCTTAGGCCCGACATCTGCGCCGGATACCTGGTATTGAATATCCCCTGGCAGACAGAGTGCAGAACACGGCGTCCCATGTGCTTGAGTAGGGGCCGTGCCCGGACAACACCCGCAGCCCAGCAGGACTCCTACACCGGACGGCTTGCCATAAGCACAGATAATGAGCAAAGGGCCGTAGCCTTTACGGCAAGGGACATTCCTTGAGGCTGACACTGGCGGCTGTCGCTGTTCGCCCAGGCGGCTATCCCATATATCAAGACGAAGCAGTCAGGTGCTTTGTTCACCCGACTGACCTGTGCTCTTCAGTTTCTCAGGACACCCCCGGCCAAGTGCCTGAGCTTGTACTATCCACCAAGAATAACGTTCTATCTCGGCTTTGGTTAGGTGGTCGGCGCAGTGAAACGGCGAGTTTCAAGGAATCAGCATAGCGGGGTACACAATGGTGCCACCTGCGCTGGCCTGGGAGGAGGCCAACAACTATCTGTCGAGTAAGTACTATTCATCCGTCCTTTCCCTGCATCCGCCTTGCTGGCGATGTCAGGCGCTGTGCGACTGGGCACACTCTCTCTTATATAAATGCTTGAAGAAGGCAAAACCGGACAAGGCTGGAGGGAATTATCTCCGGCAAGTCATCTTCTGGAAAGCAGTCACGAAGTGAAGGGGTTTTTCTTGCTGCGGCGGGCTGCGGTTATTACAGTCTGCTTGGCATGGCCTGATAACACTGATAATAATGGAGGGTCAATACCCTGAGTTGGTGTCACCTTTCAGGTGCGCTCTACATGTAGGTTATAGCTTCCGAACCGCCTTTTATGCTAATCGCCAGGACAAGTAGCTATCTCGTTGGCCAAAGAGAGTAAGAGCATCAGCCTGGGTAAATTGCGGCTACCGATTACTTTAACACCCCGCTGCCAGGGATTGGCGGAGGCTACCTCTTCTTTTCGAGGATGATACATCACTGCTTGGCTCCGGTGGAAGAATGTGGCACATCACACCAAATCCTTATCAAAGGCACCCACAGCCCCGCTATAATAGTTTGGTTTTGTTCTTCGCGTTACTGGATACTTGGATCGTATTCAGCTACATGTCTTCCCGTGAATGAGAAAAGGCGTTTTGGCTCTTGATGTGTTGGAGAAATATCCATGATCCGAAAAGAGGTTGACGAGAATGTTGGTGCAGACAAATTCTCCCAGGCAGGTCTTGCTGCGGAGAAGCAAATGGCATTTTATCTACGGCGGGCTTTCGGAGATGACCATAAGATTAGTGTACTGCACGACATGAGGCTGGAACAAAACGGCGATGCCGCCCAAATAGACCATCTGATTGTCCACCCGTACGGAATGATAATTGTAGAGAGCAAGAGCGTTGTTGGCAGTGTGACGATAAATCCTCACGGCGAATGGTCTCGACAATTCGGTGGCGTGACGAGAGGTATGCATTCCCCGATCAGACAAGCTGAGATGCAAGCTGCATTCCTGCAAAAGTTCTTGAACGCGTTTGGCCCACCGATTCCCACCCTTCTGGTGTTTCAACGCACATACGACAAGATTCCCATCGACGTGCTTGTGGCCATATCTGATTCTGGTATTATCAGGCGTCAGGGCTATTCTGACCCACCAAACGTCTGCAAAGCGGATTCCATTCCGGAGAAGATTCGAAGGAAGGTCCAAAGCTATTCTGAGGGCAATTCGATACTTGGATTGTCAATCAAGCCACCTACTCTCAATGATGCCACGATTCAGTCTATATGCGCTCGGCTGATTGAACTGAACAAGCCGACCGGTCTGGAACGCATAGATGTCCCGGCACCTGCTCCGATTTCATATCATCCTTCCCTCGACAAAAAAGGACACCAACCGATACCACAGGCAGCTGATTCCGTTGCCTCTGGCTTTTGCATTCAATGTCGTAAGACAATAGAATTGGCTCCTAAGGTTCCATTCTGCAAAGATTGTTATGTCCGACGGAAGACTTCCTCGAAAACAGTACATGGCAGGTATTGCCACATCTGTGGGGAAATCAATGACTCTACCCTAAACAAACCTTGCTGTATCGCCTGCTACGAGGCATATAAAGACAAGCTGGAGTTCTTTGTTGCCCATCCAAGACGCCGTTCGTAACGGGCACTTTGTCCCACGACCGCTTTGTCTTGTTCAGGCCAACAATCCATCGCCTTGT